>JAJZUK010000047.1 GCA_021847125.1 Pseudomonadota bacterium
AGCACGGCAGGGATGCGCGCACCCATTACCGCGTGCTCGAGCGCTTTGAGCGCGCTACCCTGCTCGAGTGCAGCCTCGACACCGGGCGCACGCACCAGATCCGCGTGCACCTGCAATCCATCGGCCACCCGCTGGTGGGCGATCCGGTGTATCGCGCCGGGCGTGGCGCGGCGCCGGGGCCGCTGGCGAGCTTCAAGCGCCAGGCCTTGCATGCCTATCGCCTCGGCCTGGTGCATCCGGTGAGCGGTGCGGCCCTGCAATGGGAAGCGCCGGTGCCGGCGGACCTGTGCGCCCTGCTGGATTCACTCGTCGCATGAGTACTCACGGCTGGATCGAGCCGGATTGGCCCGCGCCGGCGCGGGTGCGCGCGCTCATCACCACGCGCGCGGGCGGCGTCAGCCGCGGCGCCTATGCCGGCCTCAACCTGGGCCTGGGCTCGGGCGACGATGCCGGCGATGTGGCGCGCAACCGCGCCAGCCTCGCGCACTGGCTGCCGGCCGAACCGCTGTGGCTGCGCCAGGTGCATGGAACCACCGTTGCCCGGGCCGACACGGCCGAGGGCACGCCCGAGGCCGATGCCGCGCTCGCGCGCGCACCGGGGCGGGTGTGCGCGGTGCTGACCGCGGATTGCCTGCCGCTGCTGTTGTGCGACGCTGCGGGTACCACGGTGGCGGCGGTGCACGCCGGCTGGCGCGGGCTGTGTTCCGGCGTAATCGAACAGGCCCTGCTTGCCATCGACAGGCCGCCGCCCTCGCTGCTTGCTTATCTTGGACCGGCGATCGGGCCTGCGGCCTTTGAGGTCGGCGCCGAGGTGCGCGCGGCTTTCGTCGCGGCGGATGCGCAAGCCGAAGCTGCGTTCGCGCCGGGCAGGCCGGGCCAGTTCTACGCCGACTTGTATGCGCTCGCGCGGCAGCGCCTCGTGCGCGGCGGCGTGACCCAGGTCTATGGCGGAGGCTATTGCACTTACAATGAGCGGGAGCGCTTTTATTCCTATCGCCGCGACGGTGTCACCGGGCGCATGGCGAGCCTGATCTGGATCGAATAATGCGGATGGTCGCTTGAATATGTCTACCTTGGCCTGGATTGCCACGGCCAGCCTGCTGGGCGGGGTGCTGTCGGTCGCGTTCGCCGGCTTGTTCGCGCTGACCGCACGCGCCGCCTGGGTGCCGATGCTGGTGAGCTACGCCATCGGCGCGCTGCTCGGCGCGGCGTTTCTCGAAATCCTGCCGCATGCCTTCGAGGGTGCGATGAGCGTACACAGCGTCGCCGCCACGATACTCGCCGGGATCTTCGTATTTTTCATCCTTGAAAAGCTGGTGCTGTGGCGCCACTGCCACGTCGAGGATTGCGATGTGCACGACCAGCACGCCGACGCGCACGACCACGGGCGCAGCGGCATGCTGATCCTGATCGGCGACAGCTTCCACAATTTCTGCGACGGCATCCTGATCGCCGCCGCGTTCATGGAGAACGTCCAGCTCGGCGTGGTCACCGCGCTGGCGATCATCGCGCACGAGATTCCGCAGGAGGTGGGCGATTTTCTGATCCTGCTGCACTCGGGCTACAGCCGCACGCGCGCCTTCATGCTCAACCTGCTGTCGAGCTTCGCCATGTTCGCCGGCGGGCTGCTCGCCTATTTCGCGCTGCAGTCGCTGCAGCAATGGGTGCAGAGCATACTCGCGCTCGCCGCCGCCAGCATGATCTACGTCGCGGTGGCCGACCTGATCCCGGGGCTGCACAAGCGCCCCGAGCTCAAGGCCACGCTGTCGCAGTCGGTGCTGATCGCGCTCGGCGTCGCCTCGATCTGGCTGGTCGGGCATTTCACCCGGCAATGGGGCGGATAGCCGGGTGATCGCAGGTTTTCAACAGGGAGATGTGGCATGAAGGGAATCGTACTCGCCGGCGGGTCCGGCACGCGCCTGTACCCGGTGACGCACGCGGTATCCAAGCAACTGCTGCCGATCTACGACAAGCCGATGATTTACTACCCGCTGTCGACGCTGATGCTGGCGGGTATGCGCGAGATCCTGGTGATTTCGACGCCGGAAGACACGCCGCGCTTCAAACAGCTGCTCGGCGACGGCGCGCAATGGGGCATGGCGATTTCGTACGCGGTGCAGCCGGCGCCCGAAGGCATCGCGCAGGCCTTCATCATCGGCGCCGGCTTCGTCAAGGATGCGCGCTCGGCGCTGATCCTCGGCGACAACATATTTCACGGTACCGACCTGGTCGCGAATCTGCGCGCCGCCGTCGGCCGGTCGAGCGGAGCGACGGCATTCGCCTACGCGGTGCAGGATCCGGAGCGCTACGGCGTGGTCGAATTCGACCGCTCGCGCAAGGTGCTCTCCATCGAAGAAAAGCCGAAGCAGCCGAAGTCGCGCTACGCCGTGACCGGGCTGTATTTCTACGACCAGCAGGTGGTCGAACTCGCGCGCGCGCTCAAACCTTCCGCGCGGGGCGAACTGGAAATCACCGATCTCAACCGGCGCTATCTCGAACAGGGACAGCTGAACGTCGAGGTCATGGGCCGCGGCACGGCCTGGCTCGATACCGGCACGCACGAGTCCTTGCTCGAAGCCGCGAACTTCATCCAGATCCTGGAAAAACGCCAGGGACTCAAGATCGCCTGCGTCGAGGAAATCGCCTACCGCCTCGGCTACATCGACGCCGCGCAGCTCGAGCGCCTCGCCGCGCCGATGGTAAAGAACAGCTACGGCCAGTATCTGCTCAGCGTGCTGCAGGATCGGGTGTTCTGATGCGGGTGACGCCGACTGCGATTGCCGAGGTGCTGGTGATCGAACCCAAGGTGTTCGCCGACGCGCGCGGCTTTTTTTTCGAGAGCTACAACGAACGCGCGTTCGCTGAGGCGACCGGGATCGCGGCGAAATTCGTCCAGGACAATCATTCGCGCTCGGTGAAGAACACGGTGCGCGGCCTGCACTACCAGATCGGGCAAGCCCAGGGCAAGCTGGTGCGCGCCGTGGCGGGCGAGATCTACGATGTCGTGGTGGACGTGCGCCGCAAATCGCCGACCTTCGGCCACTGGGTAGGCCACCATCTGTCCGCGGAGAACAAGAACATGCTCTGGATTCCGGCGGGATTTGCGCACGGCTTCGCCGTGCTCTCCGATTACGCCGACTTCCTGTACAAGACCACCGACTACTGGGCGCCGCAGCACGAGCGCACCCTGCTCTGGAACGACCCCGACCTCGGCATCGATTGGCAGCTCGCGGGCGAGCCGATACTCGCTGACAAGGACCGGGCCGGGAAGCGGCTGGCGGAGGCGGAGGTGTTCGACGCGTGAGCTTTCAAAAAGGCTCTGTCACTAAATTGTGTTGCTTTTCGGCAGTGGGTAGCAACTCGCCGGTCAGCGTGCCCCAGCTTTGGCCACGAGCAGACGTTCATCGAGCAACGCTTGCACAATCGCGGCCTGGCGCAAATCCCGTCGGCGCTTCGGTTCGGGGCGCTGAGGTGCCTGTTCGGCCATCCAGCGCTTAAACTCGACAAATGCCTCTGGCGCAATCGTGCGCATTAGAGTCATTCGCCCGGTGACCGCGACGACCACCTGCTCAAAGCGCGGCGCGTTGGTCAGCACGGACGCTCGTAGGGCCTGTATGGGCCAGAGGTCGTTCTCATCACCGGAGAATCGGAAGGGATGCGGGTCGCCCCCCTCAGGCTGGCGCCTCAAGAAGTCAACCTCAAATCCTGTTGCATTGATTGCGGTCTCGGATTGCCCTTCTTTGCGCTCGAACGTGGGGTCGGCGGACTGCAGCAATCGCAGCATCGACATGTTCAGCTTGGTGAGGTCTGTAAGGAAGCGCACTCGCTTACGGGCATCCCACAGCAGGTCGACATCCTGGGTAGCCAATGCACCTTGGACAATACGCACGCCAGCGGCCGTTTCGTAGGCATACAACGCGTGTGTACCGACCACAGTGAAGTGCTCACCAAGGCCAGCGTCCTCAATAGTTTGGAGTACCGACACGACCATCGACGGCACACGGCCCACTTTCAGCGCTTTGTTCAGGCGCTCGGCGTCCTTGAGGGCCGCCCTGAGGGATTTCAATCGGGCTTCGACCTCTGATTTTCGAGTAGTGAACTCTGCGTAAATGCGCTCGGTCTCAGGCGAGCGCGAACCAATTCGTTCCTGTCGATTGTCAGGCAATGTCTTGACCAAGTATTGGTAGCCCTTTTGCCGTTTCCAGTACATGCCGCCTGCATACGGGCGCGCTTGTGCCTGGACTCGCACGAACTCGTTAAAAACGGTCGTAGAGTCTATGGCCTGCCTGGCGGCGTTGTCAGGGAGGGGAATGTAGTCCATTGGCCGTATAATTATCAAAAACGCATTATATACGGCCAATACATTGAAATCAATATGTTATTGTATGTTTTTGGCAGTAAAGCGCCGAGAATCCACGGCCCCCCGGGCGTCGCCCTCGGAACGACACTATCAAATCAGGGGCGGGGGTTCAGATGCCGATAAGCGCGCCGAGCTTTCCCCGAACTTCATCCAGAATTTGGGCGCTGACAGAAGATTTGCGTTTGGCACGCCGTGCTCGCCAGTCCAGGCTCTTGACCTGATCGGACAAGATGGCGCTTGGCGGATTCCCGCTGACAACGACTTCGAAGGGATATCCCTTGATCTGCGTGGTCATCGGACAGCAGATCATCATTCCTGTCTTGCCGTTGTAGCGCGACGGGCTGAGGACCAGTGCCGGGCGATGTCCGGCCTGCTCGTGGCCGGCCTGCGGCGAAAATTCCAGCCATATGACATCACCCGAATCAGGAACATAAGGGCGGGCCATTACCAGACTTCGCGGCCCACCGCCGGCCCAGTTTCGACCGCGTCATGCAGGTTCGCGGAAGTAATTCCGTTCAGGAGTGCGTCAAGCGAAAAGACTTTGAGCCGCTCGGGTTCGATCACAATGCGACCGTTCTCTTCCGTGACCTCGACCGCCTGGTCGAGATTCAAATTGGCGGCCGCCATCAGCGATGCCGGAATGCGGACCGCTGCGCTATTGCCCCATTTCTTGACCAGTCCTTTCATGCGTATGCTCCTCGTCGCCGGCCGCCCCGTTTGCGCGCGTCTGGAATCGAATCTTAGCCAAGACGAACGCATGTGTCAACATTGTATAAACATGCGGCTCGACGCGTCCGCGACAGCGGCATAAGGAGCCGAGAACGCCGAAGACCTTCGATGCCCGGTCCCGTTCTTAACCATCAACAAACAATCCCCTCGCAGAATCCTGCGGTTCACGCTTTGTCCTAAGGAATGTTCTCAAGCCAATTAGACCAAAAGGTGGATTGAAGCGGG
Organism: Pseudomonadota bacterium; assembly: GCA_021847125.1. The sequence goes on from JAJZUK010000047.1 coordinate 5,315, forward strand.
AAAGCTTTCTTGCTAGGCTGGCCGTCTTCCAGTTCGGCCATAAACCGGTAAGAGGGCGCGCATGTCGCTCGATATTCCGTTGGCTAGCGTGCACTTCGTCTGGGCGCTGGGTGCGATCAGTCAGCTCAGGCGCACTCCCTTTGCGCCCGAACTCGTAGAACAGCAGTTTCCCCCGCCGCATTCGGCGACCACTTTGCTCCAGGCCGCTGCGGCACTGGGCTTCAAGGCCGAGCGGCATGCGCGTGCCGCGAACGAAATCCAGCGCGTGCCCTTGCCCTGTCTCGCCGTGCTCAGGTCGGCAGGGACGGTCGTCGAATCCCGGGACGACGCGCGCATGGGTTGCGACCAACTCCCGCCTGACAACCCATCCGCGCATGCACTGGCCCTGGTCATCCAGGCCGACGCCGAGCGCATCGTCCTGCTCGAGCCCGGCGCGGCCGGCGGTGCAACGCTCAGCACCACCGATTTCAATCAACGTTACGCGGGCGAGCTGATACTTTTCGCGCCCCAGCCCGAGCCGCTCGCCGATGCGGACGCCGCCGCGGGGCGCAAGGAGGCCTTCGGCTTTTCCTGGTTCATTCCCGAGTTGCTCAAACACAAGAAGATCTGGCGCGAAGTGTTGCTCGCGTCGCTCATGATCCAGCTTATGGCCCTGGTCACGCCGCTGTGCACGCAGATCGTGCTCGACCGCGTGGTCGCGCATCAGGCGCTGAATACCCTGGCCGTGATCGGCATCGCGCTCGGCGTATTTCTCGTGTTCAACGCGGGCATGAGCTGGATACGCCAGTATCTGGTGCTGCACACCGGGACCCGCGTCGACGCGGTGCTCGGCACCCGGGTGTTCGATCACCTGCTCAAGCTGCCGCCGCGCTACTACGATCACCGGCCCACAGGCGTGGTGGTGGCGCGGCTGCACGGGGTCGAGACCATACGCGAATTCGTCGCCGGCGCGGCAGTGACGCTGTTGCTCGACCTGCCGTTCCTGCTGATCTTCCTGGCTGTGATGTTCTATTACAGCTGGATCCTGTCGCTCGTCACGCTCGCTATCCTCGCCGCCATCATGCTGCTCAGCCTGGCCGTGGTGCCGCAGATCCGCAAGCGCGTGAACCAGCAGTTCCTGCTCGGCGCGCGCAACCAGGCCTTCGTCACCGAATACATCGCCGGCATGGAGACGGTGAAGTCGCTGCAAATGGAGCCGCAGCTCAAGGCGCGGTTCAACGAATATCTGTCCACCTACCTGCGCGCCGGCTTCAACACGCGCCAGCTCTCCAATACCTACAACGCCGCGGCCAACGCCCTGGAGCAACTGCTCACCCTGCTGATTCTGGTCACCGGCGCCTGGATCGTGATGAAGAACGAAGGTTTCACCATCGGCATGCTGGTCGCGTTCCAGATGTTCGCCGGCCGGATGTCGCAGCCGCTGCTGCGCCTCGTCGGCCTGTGGCAGGAATTCCAGCAGTCGGCAATAGCGGTCAAGCGCCTGGGCGACATCATGAACGCCCCGCCCGAACCCTACTCGGTCATCCCGGCGCGCGATGGCGTCAAAGAGGGCGGGATAGAAATCCGCGGCCTGAGCTTCCGCTATGGAGACAATCTGCCTTACCTGTACCGGCACCTGAACGCGTCGCTGCGTCCGGGCGCCTGTGTCGCGCTCATGGGCCCTTCAGGCAGCGGCAAGAGCACGCTCGCCAAGCTGCTGCAGGGCTTCTATCCGCCTACCGAGGGGAGCATCATGCTCGACGGCCGCGACATCCGGCATCTCGCGGCCAACGAACTGCGCAGCTATTTCGGCGTGGTGCCGCAGGAAACGGTGCTGTTTTCCGGCACCATCTACCGCAACCTGATCGACGCCAACCCCTACGCCACCTTCGAGCAGGTGATCCAGGTCTGCCGCTGGGCGGAAATCCACGACACCATAGACCGGCTCCCCGGCGGCTATCAGAGCCGCATCGGCGAGCACGGCGCCGGCCTGTCGGGCGGGCAGAAGCAGCGCCTCGCCATCGCGCGGGCGCTGCTCAAGCGGCCGAAAATCCTCATTTTCGAC
>JAJZUK010000048.1 GCA_021847125.1 Pseudomonadota bacterium
CCGCCCTTGTTCCTGGTTCTGGCTTCTCTTACCCTCCCGGCGTCCAGATCTTGGAGGCGCCGCCTGCCATCGCGAGCATCAGTTCGTTCAGGCGCTTGACGAAACCGGCCGGGTCCTCGAGTTGTCCGCCTTCGGCGAGCAGGGCCTGGTCGAACAGCACCTGGCTCCAGTCGACGAACTGCGTTTCCTCGTATTTCAGCCGCTGCACCAGCGGATGGCCCGGATTGATTTCCATGATCGGCTTGGACTCGGGCACTTTCTGCCCGGCCGCCTTCAGAATCCGCGCCAGATTTCCGCCCATGTCGTACTGATCGGATACCAGACAGGCGGGCGATGAAGTGAGGCGCAGGGTTACGCGCACCTCTTTCACCTGCTCGCCCAGCGCGCCCTGTATCTTGTCGGTCAATTCCTTGTATTCCCCGGCCTGCTTTTCCTGCTCCTTCTTCTCCGCTTCGTCCTCGAGCTTGCCCAGGTCCAGATCGCCCCGCGCGACCGAAACCAGGGGCTTGCCTTCGAATTCGGTCAGATTCGAAACCAGCCATTCGTCCACCCGCTCCGCCAGCAGCAGCACCTCTATGCCTTTCTTGCGGAACACTTCCAGATGCGGGCTGTTCTTCGCCGCGAGGAAGGAGTCCGCGGTGACGAAGTAAATCTTTTCCTGATCCGGTTTCATGCGCGCCGCATAATCGGCGAAGGACGCGCCCTGTTCCTCGCTGTCGTTGTGGGTGCTCGAGAAGCGCAGCAGGCCGGCGATTTTTTCCCGGTTGGCGTGGTCTTCGCCCACGCCTTCCTTCAGCACCAGGCCGAATTCCTTCCAGAATCCGGCGTATTTATCCTTCTGGTTTTGCGCCAGGTCTTCGAGCAGCGCGAGCACGCGCTTGGTGCAGCCGGAGCGGATCGCCTCGATGTCCTTGCTCTGCTGCAGTATCTCGCGCGATACGTTGAGCGGCAGGTCGCTCGAATCGACCACGCCGCGCACGAAGCGCAGATAAGCCGGCAGCAGCTGCTCGGCGTCGTCCATGATGAACACCCGGCGCACGTACAGCTTGATGCCATGGCGGTGGGTGCGGTCCCACAGATCGAAGGGCGCGTGCGCCGGCAGGTACAAGAGTTGCGTGTATTCGTGCCGGCCCTCGACCCGGTTGTGCGTCCAGGCGAGCGGCGGGTCGAAATCGTGCGCGACATGTTTGTAGAATTCCTGGTACTGATCTTCGCCGATCTCGGACTTGGGGCGCGCCCAGAGCGCGTTCGCCTGGTTGACGGTTTCGTCTTCGCCGGTCTGCTTATAGGCCTTCTTGTCCTCGTCCCACACCTTCTTTTCCATGCGTATCGGGATCGCGATGTGGTCAGAATACTTGCGGATCAGGGCGCGCAGGCGCAGGTCGTCGAGCAGTTCGTCCTCGCCCTCGCGCAAATGCAGCGTCACCTCGGTCCCGCGCCCAGGCTTCTCTACCGCTTCGATGCTGTACTCCCCGCCGCCGTCGGACTCCCAGCGCACCGCCTCGCCCGCTGCGGCGCCCGCGCGCCGCGTCACCAGGGTCACGCGATCGGCGACGATGAAAGAGGAGTAGAAACCGACGCCGAACTGGCCGATCAGATGGGCATCCTTTGCCTGGTCGCCGGTCAGCGCCTGGAAGAACTCGCGCGTGCCCGACTTGGCGATGGTGCCGATATTGGCGACGGCCTCGTCGCGCGACATGCCCACGCCGTTGTCGGACACGGTCAGGGTGCGCGCCGCCTTGTCGAAACTGATGCGAATCTTCAGATCCGCATCCGTGCCGTAGAGCGAGGCGTCGGACAGCGCCTCGAAGCGCAGCTTGTCGGCGGCGTCGGAGGCGTTGGATATCAGTTCGCGCAGGAATATCTCCTTGTTGCTGTACAAGGAGTGGATCATCAGATGCAGCAACTGCTTGACTTCGGCCTGAAAACCCAGGGTTTCTTTGGTGGCGGCGGCAGACATGGACACTCCGGAAGTTTGTGATTGTTTGCGTAAATGCGGGCGGCGGGCGGGATTTTCAAGAGGCTGGACGCCGCCGCGGTAGAATATCGTTTCTGCCGTGTCCGTATCAACCCAGCCTCTTGCAATTACAGCCCCAATTTCTCGCCGCGGTCAAAGCCTGCCTGCCGGCCCTGCCCGGGGTGCTGGCCTTCGGCGCCATCAGCGGCGTGGCCATGGTCGCGGCGGGAATGCCGAACTACCTCGCCATGCTGATGTCGGTCCTGGTCTACGCCGGCAGTTCCCAGCTGGCCGCGCTGCAACTAATCACCTCGGGCACCCCGCTCGCGATAGCGATCCTGGCCGGGGTGGTGATCAATCTGCGTTTTTCCATCTACAGCCTGTCGATGGCGCCGCACCTGGCCGCGGCCCGAGCGCGCTGGCGGCCCCTCTTGTCCTATTTGCTGTCGGATAACGGCTACGCCATGTCGCTGCGCGGCTATGAGCATCCCCTGTCGGCCGCAGACAAGGTGTGGTACTACCTGGGCAGCTGCGCCGCCATCTGGACCACCTGGCAGATCGGCACCCTGACCGGCGTGCTGCTCGGCACGCGCATCCCCAGCGCCTGGCACCTCGAGTTTTCGATCGTGCTCACCTTCCTCGCGATCGTCGCGCCCACCATCCGCGACCGCGCGGTCGCCGCGGCGGCGGTCGCCGCGGGGGTCACCGCCATACTCGCCTGGCCTTTGCCGCTGCGGCTCGGGCTGATCGTCGCGGTCGCGGCGGGTATCGCCGCCGGGATTCTGGCGGAGAGCCTGCGCGCGGAGCCGGCGCAATGAGCGTATTCCTGCTGCTGATCCTCGGACTGGCGCTGACCAGCTTCATTCCGCGCGCTTCCTTCATTCTGTTGTTCGCGCGCTGGCCGGTGCCGGCGCTGGTGCGGCGCGCGCTGCGCTACGTGCCGGCCGCGGTGTTCTCGGCGATCCTCGTGCCCCAGTTGGTGCTGACCGCCGGCGCTATGCATATCGGCCTGGACAATCCGCGCCTGCTTGCCGGCATCCTCGCCGGCGCGATCGCCTGGCGCACGCGCAACACCCTGCTCACCATCGTGGCGGGCATGCTGGCGCTGCATTTGTTCGGCTACCTGATTCAGGCTTGAACCTATCCGGAAAAATCCGGTCTTTGTAACGTCGTCCCAATCATTCGAGGTTCCGATGCCGCGCCGTTTCCATTCGTTAATATTTGCCCTGCTGCTGCCTCTGCTGCTGCTCGCGCCGGTACCCGCCGCCCCGGCTGGCGCAGAGGCTTCCGCGCCGATCGGGAAAGTTACCTCGGTCGAGGGCATCACCGAGTACCGGCTGGCGAACGGCCTCAAAGTGCTGCTGTTCCCGGATGCCTCGCAAGACACGATCACGCTCAGCGTCACCTACCTCGTCGGCTCGCGCCACGAGGGCTACGGCGAATACGGCATGGCGCACCTGCTCGAACACCTGCAGTTCAAAGGCACGCCGCGCCATCCCGACCAGAAGAACGAATTTCAGCGCCACGGCGCGCGCTTCAACGCCTCCACCTCCTATGACCGCACCAACTACTACGAAACCCTGGCTGCCGGCGAGGGCAACCTCGACTGGGCGCTGGAGCTGGAAGCCGACCGCATGGTCAATTCCAATATCTCGAAGAAGGACCTGGACAGCGAGATGACGGTGGTGCGCAACGAGTTCGAGGCGGGAGAGAACAGTCCCCATAACGTGCTCGGCGAACGCATGGCCTCCGCCGCCTACCTGTGGCACAACTACGGCCACGCCATCATCGGGGCGCGCTCCGATATCGAAAATGTGCCGATCGAGCGCCTGCAAGCCTTCTACCGCAAATATTACCAGCCGGACAACGCCGTGCTGCTCATCAGCGGCAAGTTCGACGCGGCCGCGGCGTTGCGCCTCATCGAGCACCATTTCAACGGCATTCCCAGGCCGGCGCGCACGCTCGTCGCCACCTACACCAGCGAGCCCACTCAGGACGGGGAGCGCAGCGTCACCCTGCGCCGCGCGGGCGAGGTGCAGCTGGTCGGCGCGCAGTATCACCTGCCACCGGGTTCGCATGCCGATTTTCCGGCGATCGACATCCTGGTCACCGCGCTCACCAAGGTGCCCGGCGGGCGCCTGCACCGCGCGCTGGTCGAGGCGGGCAAAGCCAGTTCCGTCTACGGCGGCGATCAGCAGCAGCGCGACGCCGGTTACGCCTATTTCGGCGCCAGCCTGCGCAAGGACATGCCCCTCGATGCCGCGCGCGCGGCGCTGATCGCGACGCTCGAAGGCTTCGCCGCGAATCCGATTACGGAAGATGAGCTCGAACGCGCGCGCACGCAGCTGCTGAACGACATCGAGATGGCCCTGAACAATCCGCGCGAACTCGGGCTAGCGCTGTCGGAGTTCATCGCCATGGGCGACTGGCGGCTGTTCTTTCTCTACCGCGACGGCCTGCGCCAGGTGAAACGCGAGGACGTGCAGCGGGTCGCGCTGCAGTACCTGAAGACTTCCAACCGCACCCTGGGAATCTTCCTGCCGACAGCGCAGCCGGATCGTGCCGAGATCCCGCCCGCGCCCGATGTCGCCGCGCTGGTCAAGGACTACCAGGGCACGGCCGCGGTGGCGGCAGGAGAGAGCTTCGACCCGACCCCGGGCAATATCGATGCGCGCACCACGGTGCAGCAGCTGCCGGGCGGCATGAAGCTCGCCTTGCTGCCGAAGAAGACACGCGGCGGCACCGTCGTCGCGCAACTGGTCCTGCACTGGGGCGACGAGCAGAGCAAGATGGGCCGCAGTTCGGCCTGCAGGCTCGCCTCGGCCATGCTGATGCGCGGCACGAAACACCACACGCGCGAGCAGTTGCGCAATGAATTCGACCGGCTCAAAGCCAACGTCAGCGTCAGCGGCAACGGCGCATCGATCGAAACCCTGCGCGCCAATCTGCCTGCGGCCTTGCGCCTGGTCGCGGAAATTCTGCGCGAGCCCGCCTTTCCCGAAAGCGAATTCGAGCAGCTCAAGCGCTCCACCCTGACCGGCGTGGAGAGCATGAAAAGCGACCCGAATGCGCTTGCCGGGCTCGCGCTCGCGCGCCACCTCAACCCCTATCCGCCCGAACACTGGCTGTATACGGCCACGCTGGACGAGCGCATACAGCGCCTCGCGTCGGTGAGCGTGGCCGACCTGCGGCGCTGCCACGACGATTTTTACGGCGCGAGCAACAGCGAACTCGCGGTGGTGGGGGATTTCGACGCGCCGCAAATTGCCAGCCTCGCGCAGGAGCTGTTTGGCGACTGGAAAAGCCCGCGACCATTCGCGCGCATCCCCGGCCGCTACCAGGACGTGCCTGCGATCAATCGCGATCTGGCCACGCCGGACAAAGCCAATGCCGTGTTCCAGGCCGGGCTGAACCTGCCGCTGCGCGACGACCAGCCGGATTACCCGGCGCTGGCGCTGGGCAATTACCTGCTCGGCGGCTCCTCGGATTCGCGCCTGTGGCGGCGCATACGCGAGCAGGAAGGCTTGTCCTACAGCGTGCGTTCCTCGCTCTCGGCCGGATCGCTGGATGCCGTGGGCGAGTTCGGGGTCAGTGCCATTTACGCGCCACAGAACCGCGCGCGCATCGAAACCGAGATCATGGACGTGCTGCAGCAGGCCTTGCGCGAAGGCTTCAGCGAGACGGAAGTGGCGGAAGCGAAGAAGGGTTACCTCGCACTGCGCCGCCTCGGCCGCACCCAGGACGGCGCCCTGGTCGCGAAGCTCGCGGGCAATCTCTATCTTGGCCGCCGCCTGGCCTGGGACGCGGACTTCGACGCCAGGATCGCCGCGGTGACGCCGCAGCAGATACAGGAGGCGCTGAAGAAATACCTGGCCCCGCACAAGCTGTCTATCGTCAAGGCCGGCGACTTTAGCCGCGTCGCGAGCGGCGGCCTCGGCGCGGACAGGAGCAATTAGGGCGCCGTTGCAGTCGTGAACCGGGTAACGCCAGGACTTGCTTTTATACAAGATTGCGGATTGCGTGCGGACAGGCTTTTCGTCCGCGCGCAATCCGCAATCCGCGCGGACGGGACGCCGGCCGCGCAAGTTCGATCAGGGCAGATCGATACGTCGTCCTAGGTCGATCGATGCCGAAGTAGCTGGCATTGCGCGCTCCGCGCGCCAACCATGTTTTTGGTACGGATAAAAAGCGCATCCGTACAGAAAACACGGTTATTGACAACAGCAAAACCGGTCTGGGTCTGGTTCTTATCCAAGATCGCCGATCGTGTGCGGATGCGCTTTTTATCCGCGCACGGTCGGTGATCCGCGCGGACGGGACGCCGTCCGCGCAAGCTCGAGCACTGCAGTTCGATGAGCGGTCCTGCGTCGATCGTTTCCTGATCTTTCGACTTAAGGCAAATCGACGTAGCGGATCTCTTCGACCTCCAGCTGTTCCGTGCCCGAAGGCGTGCGCAGGCTCACGCTATCGCCTACGCGCGCCTTGAGCAGCGCTCGCGCAACGGGCGAAATCCAGCTCACCCGCCCGCGCGACGGGTCGACCTCGTCCATGCCGACGATGGCGAGGCTGCGCACCGCGCCGGCGCTGTCGCGCACGCTGACCGTGGCGCCGAAAAACACCTGGTCCTGGTCCTGGCCCCTGGAATCCACCACCTCGGCGATTTCCAGGCGCTTGATCAGGAAACGAATGCGCCGGTCGATCTCGCGCAGGCGCTTCTTGCCGTAGATGTAATCGCCGTTTTCGGAGCGATCGCCGTTGGAAGCCGCCCAGTGGACGATGCCGACCATTTCGGGGCGCTCCACATCGAGCAATTGCTTCAGCTCGGCTTTCATCCGGGCGTAACCGGCCGGGGTGATGTAGTTCTTCACCCCTTGCGGCAGCTTGGCCTCGGGCGCCAACTCCTCGTCGTCCGCGCCGTCTTGTTCCCTGGTAAACGCCTTATTCACAGCATTTCTCCGCCCTCAATTGCAAACCGCTGATTCCATTGTTGGATTATACTAGCCCGGACAAAGCGCTATTGCCGATGATAGCGCGCGTGCTCACACTAACCCGGCAACAAACGCTAAGCGGAGGAAGTCATGGACTTTCTACAGGCCAGGAAATACAAGGAATGGGCGCTGGTTGGATTGGTCTGCATCGCCACCCTCTTCGCCCTGCTTCCACCCAGCATCGCCGAAGCGATGAGTATCGACCGCGCCTACATCGCGGCCATCCTCGGCATCCTGCTGGTGATCGCGCTGTTCCTTTACCTGAAATTCGCTTTTTTCATCATGGTGGCCCTGCTGGTGATCGGCGCCAACATCACCGACAACTGGTCGGACACGCTGGGCATATCCAAGCTGCCGCTGATCATCGCGCTGATCGCCATGGTCGGTATTTCGCTGATCAAC
>JAJZUK010000049.1 GCA_021847125.1 Pseudomonadota bacterium
GTCTCCAACACCCGGTGTTCCCCAGCTATTTCCGCCCCAGCCCAGCACCGATCCATCCGACAACAGCGCATGCCCGCCACCGCTTTCCAATGTGACGTCGACAGCGCCGCTGATGCCGTTGAAGAAGGGCAAATTCATGCTTCGCGGATGAAGCTGAGGATCGTAAACTCCCAGTCTGCCGAACTCTCCCCAAGTCAACACATGTCCGTCGTTAGCCAGCGCAATACCGCCAAACTCACCTATCAAGAACCTGGGTGTCGCCGCAACCGAGGCGTCTCTCGGCGAGACCATGACTTGTTGAGCCGCGAACCGCCGGCCGCCCGCATTATCCTCGACCAACAGATTGATCTTGTAAGTGCCAGGCTGTTGGAAGGTGAAACTGGCGGACGAACCGGCCGCCTGTTGGCCGTCGCTGGTCGTCCAGGCGTAACCGACGATGCTGCCGTCGGGATCGCTCGCGCTGGATACATTGGCCTGAACGGTCAACGGCGCCTTGCCTGCGTTTAGGTTGACACTGATCTGCGCAGCGGGAAGCTGATTGTAGATCGTGGGGGCGGGCTGCAGCAGATTGATCTGACCGGCTCCGCCCGGCGACTGAACCGGGAGCGGATCGACGTGACCTTGAAGACCACCATCGCCCAACTGACCGTAGCTGTTGTCGCCCCACGCGAGTACGACGCCGTCGGCGCGCAAGGCAATCGCGAACTCCCGGCCGGCGGCTATTGCAAGCGCGTCCGACACCCCGGGAACTTGTGTCGGACTCCCCACGACGGCACTGCCGACGATTCCCAGTTGGCCCTTGTTATTCTCGCCCCACGCCCACACAGTGCCATCGGATTTTCGCGCAAAGAAAGTGCCCTCCGCTTTCGCATCGATCTCTGCGACATGGTCCAGGCCGGCAATCAGCGTCGGCACGGAGCCATGGGTCAGAAAATCGCCCCAGGCCCAAACCGTTCCGTCCGAACGCAGCGCCAAGCTGCCCCCGGCACCGCCCGCAATGGCTATCACGTTGTCGATCGTCACCTGGCTGGGAACGACATGATTACGATCGCTGTCGTAATCGCCGAGCATCGTGCCATTGCCGGCGGCGCCGAAACGCGCATCCCCCCACATCCAGACGGTGCCGTCTTGCCGCAGCGCGAGAGAACTGCTGGCGCTTAGCGCTACCTGTATCACATTGCCGATACCGGCGACCTGCGTCGGCGCGTGGCGGTCGGTCGTCGTGCCGTCGCCCAGCTGCCCATTGCGATTATTACCCCAAGCCCAAACAGTTCCGTCGCCTTTCAGGGCGAGAACATGGTCGCTTGCCACCACCGCCTTGACGTCAGCGAGGCCGGTAACAAGTTGAGGCTGAGCGCGATCCTGCGTTGTACCGTCTCCGAGCTGGCCGTATCCGTTTCTGCCCATCGCCCACAGCGAGCCGTCTGCAGTCAAAGCGAAATACGCACTTCCGCCCCAGGCGAACGGATAATAGCCGCCGTTGCCTGCCGCAACAGCGACGATGTTGGGCAATTCAAACATCCGCACAGGACTGGTTGCCCCACCTATCCCGGTTCCCCACACTGATCCATCGCTATTGAGCAGCAGCGCGGAGACTTGGTCGGCGGCGATCATCGGTGTCACCGCTTTCGCGCCGATTGGCACCAAACACAGCCACGCGATTGCGCCGATGCGGCAAAACAAGGAGACCATCGAAACGCGGGAACGATCGCGGCACTTGCGGGGACCCGCCGGTTGAAGCGCGCAAGTCGCAGACGTCAAGGGAATCAAGACTCCTCCGCAGACATTGCCGGGGCTGGCAAAAGCTAGCCGCCGCCGATCTCCTTACCTTATCCCCTACTGCGTGTATGGGATAAGGCGATGATATGCCTAGTCGGCGGTGCGTTCAACCGCGTATAGAGGCGTTTTCCGGAGGGGGCGCACCCGGCCTCTCGGCAGTGCGCCAGCTTAGACAAAGACCCCTACGGATACACGAAATCTGGCTGCAAACCTTTTCGCCAGCGCTTTGCTGATTTCGCGGCGCCCGGACAGGATGTCGCTGATCGTGCCCTGTGAGGCGATCCCGGCAAGGTCGGCCTGCCTCAAGCCGTGTTCGGCCATCAGGTAACGCAGCACTTCGCGCGGATCGGCTTCCGCCAGCGGAGCTTGACGTTTTTCGTAGGCCTGGATCAGCTCGCCCAGGGCCTCGACCAGACCGGCCAGCGGGCGTGCCTGGTTCGCGCCGCCGGCGTCGAGCAAGCGGTTCAAATGTTCGACCGCCGCTGCGTACCCGGCTTTATTCGTAATTGGCCCAAGCGGCACCAGTTCGCACAATGCTTTGTAGCGTTTGGTGATTTTGTCGATCTCGATTTCCCCCATCATGGCCTCCAACTAATTGGCAAAGCGCAGGTTGTTTCCACCGCCTGGAGACAAGCTTTTCAGAGGGGCGCGCCTTAGTTGCTACCGACTCACCCAGAACCCCGCTCCTGCGATCTGGCGCCGACTGTGCCGCACTGCCGAGAACCTCGGCACAAGCGCAAGACAACCCGCAGCGCATTCAGCTTTGCAGCCGCTCCAGCAGACCGTGCAAGCCGACAAAATCGACCTTCAGCCCCGCCACTTCGCGCCGATAGGGACGCCTGACGTCGCGCGCCACGACATAATTCTCGCCGCGCGGATAGGCCTGGCGGAATGCCGTGAGATTGCGCGCATCGAATCCCCCGGCCGTCCACTTGCATTCGATCGCCGTTGGCGGCTTGCCGCGCCTCTGATGGATGAAGTCGATCTCGTGTTGACGCTTGTCGCGCCAATAGCGGATGTCCCGCGTCTGCAGACGGGCTTGCAGCTCGTTCAACACGAAATGCTCCCACAAGATGCCAAGATCGTCGTCACGGATGGCGCCCCAGCCGCGGTAATGACAGACGAACCCGGTATCGAAGGCGTAAACCTTCGGCGCGGCGACGATCTCGTTCTTGCGCCGGTCGCTGAACGGGCGCAAAACGTGCGCGACGAACGTGGCTTCGAGCACGGCGAGATAATTCGAAATCGTGGGACGGCTCACCTCGCATTCACGCGCGAACCGACTTGCCTCGAACAAGCCACCGCTCTGTATGAACAGCAACTCGGCAAAGCGCTGAAAGGAATGGCGCCGCTCCAGCCGGAACAGCTCCTGGATGTCTTTCGCCCAATAGGCGTCCATCCAATCCTGAAAATCCCTCTCCGGATAGGCCGTCGCGAGAAAAAATGGCGGCAGTCCACCATGCAGCAGGCGATGCTTTAGGTCAGGCGCTGCGAAATCAGCCAGATCCGCTGTCATCATGGGGGTCAGCCACACTTCGGCCTTGCGGCCGGACAGGGTGTCGCGAAATTTGCGCGAGGCACCCAACGTGGACGAACCGGTCGCAAGCACGCGGCTCTTTGGAAAGTGGTCCGCAGCAATCTTGAGCAATTGAGCGGGGTCGTCGAGCCGGTGAATCTCGTCCAGAACCACCGTCTTTCCGCCCACCGCCTCGAGAAAGGCCTCAGCATCGGCGAGCTCACGGCGCACTCGCGGCAACTCGCAGTCGAAATATTCGACCCCTGGCAGGGATCGTGCCAGGGTGGTCTTGCCGGCGCGCCGCACCCCGGAGAGCCAGACGATCGAACGTCGTGTCCAAGCCTCTTGCAGCAGTTCGAGCCAGAAATGTCGCGTTCTCATCGCCAGCAGTATTGCATTTAGTGGCGCCAAATGCAAACATGGTTGCGTTTAGTTACAGCGCTAAAGCGGTAGGACGCGCCCTCTATTTAACGCGACTGGGCAGCGCCTGCCGAGCTTCACCGCGCAGTTCATGCCGGTGATGAAGCCCGACACCGCACTCCCTCGCATTACCCGCCGTCAGCGATTCACCCAGAACCCAGTGCCCTTGCCGAGCTTCTTGCTGGTTGTCGCAAAATCCATATAGCCTTTATTCGCGATATAGGCGGAGAGCGCCGTCCCGCCTTGCGCTTCGAGCGATGGGGCGTAGAAATACCAGGCGCATTGCGGGTTGTCCAGGCACGGGAGACGGCCGAACATTCCGACGGCTTTAGTTTTCACCGCGCATCTCCCGGCAATATCTGCCTAGAACCGCGCTATCAAATTCACCCCCAGCAAATTCGAAACGTCGCGCTTGATCAGGTTCGCCGCATAGCCTTCCACGCTCCAGCGCTTGTTCTCCGATTCCCAGTGCAGCTTGAGCGTCATGTCCCAGCCCGAGGCCAAGGGCGTGAGGTTGGCTTCGTCGGCGTAGCGCTGCGAGCGCCACACGGCTTGCGCGCTCAGGATCAGGCGCTGCGCGCCGGCCCAGGTGAGGCCTACGGTCGCACGGTGTTTCGGCAGGTAAGGGATGGCGTTGCGGTCGAACGCGCCGCCCGAGTTTTTCGAGCCGGTGCTGGTGTAGCCGAAATAGCCCGCGAGGCTGCGCGACAGGACGTGGTTGGCGGTGAAGCCGGCGCTAGACGCCGTGCCGCGCGAGAAAATCGGCGTCGCTTCGAGCTGGTCGGGCGCAGCGAGGTTGGCCACGGTCTTCTGCCGCAGGCGATCGAGGTTGGCGACATCCGCGCGCGTGTTGAGCACGCCGTCGAGCGGCGAACTCAGGTTGTCCACTTCCCTGCGGTCGGCGAACGCGTTGATGAACCAGGCCGGCGACAGTTCCCAGTCGAGCTGCGCGCGATAGCGCGAGATTTTTCCGCCGGCATAGACCAGCGAGTCGTCGATCGGAATGCCCGCGGTGGCGACCGGCGCGAGCGAATTGTAGGATGCGGGCCGCAGCCATTTCTGGAACGCGCCGCGCAGCGTCGCGCCGCGGCCGAGGGACCAGGCCGCGCCCAGCCGCGGCGACACGACGCTGCGGTCGTAGTTTTCGGGGAAAGTCTGGGTCGCCGGCGGCACGGTGTCGCGAAAGATATTGATATCGCGCGTTTTCGTATAGCGCTGCCAGGCGAGATCGCCCTGCAGGTTCAGGCGCTCGTTCGCGCGGATGCGGTCCGACAGCCAGAAGTCGCGCGAGCGGTCCTGGTCGCGCTGATCGAGCCGGTCGGAAGGCACGACCCCGGCGCCGATGTGGAAAAAATTCTCCCGCACCAGGGTGTTGGTCTTTTCCGCCCGCCCGAGTTCCGCGCCCCAGCTGAGTTCGTGGCGCTCGTTCGCGGCGAAGGTGTGGCGGAACTGGATATCGTGCTGTTCGGGCTTGGTGCGGAAATCCGAAGCGTTGGTGGCGAGCCCGAAAGGCGTGTCCACCGACGTCACCTGATCGACGCGTGAGGTTTCATTGCTCTTGCCGAGTTTCAGCCAGGCCTGCGACTGCGGGCCGAAGCGGTAATGCGCGCCCAGATCGAGCCGCTCGTTGCGCCCGTTGACGCGCTGCTCGATCGCGCTCACCGGGTTCAGCTTGATGTCGGCATCGAAGGCGTTGGCGTAGGCGAACAGGCCCAGCTCGTAGGTCGGCCGCGCGCCGAGCGCGACCGTATAGGTCCTGGCCGAAGCGTCGAAGGCGACGCGATCGGGCCGGGTATCGGTTTGTATGGCCTCGAGGAAGTAGGCGAAGGGCATGCCGGCATTGGCATAGCCGTTGGCGGTGAGCGTCGGTTCGGCCAGGCGGAAATCGCGGCTGTTGTTGTAGCGCGCGCCGATGTTCCAATACGCACCCGGGCGCTGGATCAGCGTCGAGAACCGGTTCGAGGCGCCGAATACGGTGGGATCGGCGAGGAAGCCCTGGAACAGTTCGGACTTCTTGTTGAAGTCCCCGCTGTAGCGGTCGGCGAGGAACAGGTGACTGCCGGCCCAGAACGGGTAGTAGGAATCCTGCGCATAGCTGCGCGCCCAATCCTCGAGGCCGAAGGCGGCGAGCGCGCTGCCGAGGTTGGCGCCGCCCTTCTGGTCGTTCGCCACCTGGTTCAGCGACTTGAGGTAAGGCAGCAGGGACATCGCCCGGCGCGCGCTCACCAGCGCATCGCCCGGCTGCAGGTGATCGTTGCGGATCACGCTCTCGAACAGATCGGGCAGCGGGTCCTTGGAATCGAGTTCGCGCGCGCGGCCGAGCGCGAACAGCGCGTCGCGCGTGCGGCCGAGCTGGTAATACGCCACAGCGAGGTAGGTCTGCGCGCGCGCATAGCGCGGTTCGATCAGGGTCGCGGCCAGGAGGCGGTTCACCGCTTCGTCGGTGTTGCCCGACTTGAGCTCGACCAGGCCGAGGCCGGTCAGCGCGACATAATCATCGGGCCGCTCTTCGATCGCCTGCGCGAACGCGGCGCGCGCCGCGGGGAGGTTATCTGCAAAGGCTTCGAGGGTGCCGAGTTCACCGCGGAAACCCGGCCCTTGCGGGTCGAGCTCGAGCGCCCGCTTGAGGCTGGCGCGTGCGGGAGCCACGTCTTCGCGCTCGGTCTGCACCGCGCCCAGGCCGTGCCAGGCGCGCGCCGAATTCGGTTCTGCAGCGAGCGCCGCGCTGTACGCAGCGGTGGCCGCAGGCGCGCGGCCTTCGAAGCGTTCGAGTTCGCCCTCGGCGATCATCGCTTCGGCCGAGCGCGGTTGGGTCGCGCGCGCGGCGGCGAGCGCGCTGCGCGCCTCGGGAACCTCGTCGCGGACCAGATGCAGCCTGGCTCTCCACACATCGAAGCGTTCGTCCCTGGGGTAGCGCCTGGCGCCGTCGCGCAGGGTCGCGATCGCCTGGTCGAACTCGCCCTCCAGCACCTGGAAGTCCGACAGCAGCAACAGCGCCGTGCCGGTGTCGGGGCGTTTGGCGGCAAGCTGTTCCACCGCGTGCCGCGCGGCTGCCAGCTCACCCGAGCGCAGCAGTTCGCCGATTGCGCGCAGGTCCGTGCCCTGCGCGCCCTGCCCTGCGTCGAGCTCGGGGTAGCGCCGCGGATCGACGGTGAAACTCGACACCCATTGCACGCGCTCGCGCGGATTGGCGAGCAGGCGCTTCACCGGCGCCACGCCTTTCTGCGCGCGGCCCTGTTCGCCCGCGGCGATGCTGACGCTGCCCTGATCGTTGGACAGCAGCACTTCGCCCGAGAGCACGGTCAGCGTAGACGTGCCGTCCGCGTCCACCACCAGCTCCCAGTCGGTGCCGCGTATCGCAGCCAACGCCGACGGGGTCTCGACGGTGAGCCGGTTGGGCACGTTCTTCGATTGCGTCCAGGAGCGGCCCGCGCTCTGGTTGAGCACGGTGCTGCGATCA
Organism: Pseudomonadota bacterium; assembly: GCA_021847125.1. The sequence goes on from JAJZUK010000049.1 coordinate 7,176, forward strand.
CGGTTGTCGCCCACCTGCTTGATCTGGATCATGCTGTTCGCGGCGAGGCGCACCTGGGTCTGGTCGGCAAGCAGCACCGCCATGCGGCTGGCATCGCCGGTGCGCACGAAATGCCCTTCGGCACGACGCGAAAC
>JAJZUK010000050.1:0-3341 GCA_021847125.1 Pseudomonadota bacterium
AACGAAGCACCGCCGATTCTGCGCGACGCCATGCTGAGCGAACGTCCCGCACTCATCACTCCGGGCGCCGACGCCGCCGTGCAGGCAGCCGCGCAGGCGCTCGCCTCGCGGCTGCTCGAGCGCGCAGACGCGTCCACGGCTAACCCCTCCGCGCTGCTGGTCGTCGGGCTGCACGCCGACATCGACGCCTGGCTCGCACGCGAAAAAATGCCGCCGCGCCCGGCAGCGCTTGCGCCTGCGCACGGCAGCGCGCAGGTATGGACCGCGCGCACCCAGGACGGGCGCGTCGTAGCGCTGGTATCGGCGCGCGATACGGCGTCGCTTGCCGCGCTGGCACGGCCGCTGCCGCATTACGGACGCGAAAGCTATCTCGTGTTCGATGGCGCACGCATGCTCGAGCGCGGCAGCTGGCCGGCCCAGCCGCAGGTGTGGAGACTAAAGCAATGAAGCAATGGGAGCAGATCCTGCAATGACACGATTGCTCTCAGTTCGAGAGCTGACGCTGCTGGCGCGGCCAACACTGCCGACGCACTACGGCTGTTGCGGTTGGTCCAGGTCCAGCACGAAAATCTTGATCAACTCCGCCAGCCCGGGCGGCTGCCCGAGGAAGCGGAAGCCGGTTCGGTGCGCCCACTCGCCGTCCGGTAGCTTTACGCGCACGCTATAGCGCACCTCCAGATCGACGAGCACCGCATCGCCACGCGGGTGCACGATCTTGCAGCCCTTGAGCATCGTGCCGGTGGGCAGGTTGATCGCGATATCGTGAATCATGGCCCCCATTCCGGCTGCACTGATGTCGGTGATGTGCGCTTCGAACGGGGTAACACCGCCGCTATCGGCGACGCAACGCAGGTGCACGCTGGACGGCAGAGACAAGCGCACCTGTTCGCGCCGCCGCAAACGCAGCAGCGCATCCGGGAAGCGCAGGCGAATGGCGGCCGTGTCTCCGATCATGACATCGGCCGGATCGGAGGCGGCAAATTCGATATGTGCGTTGTCGAGGTTGGCGTGCAGCACCGGCGCGCCACAGGCGACTAACGCCTGATTGGCCAATTTGTCCGGACTGCAGGCGATGATGATGAATTGACCGGCCGGGTCGATATGCAGCAGGCGCGTCAAGAACAGAAGTTCGTCGCCTCTGTCGTTTTCGAGGTCGGCGAAAATAGTGACACGCCGCTGCACCAATGCGTCGAGCACCACCTTGATCTCGAAATGCGAGCGAAACAGGAAATCGCCCCTACCCAGGGTCTGATGCGCAGATTTGCCGGGGTCGCTGCCTTTGGCCATGACCTTGCCGCGTGAAGCGGAGGTGGTGACTTAAGTTCTTAGCTTAACTCCCTGTGCCGCGTCCGTCGAGGCTCGCACAACACCAGGTCCAGGTCTTGCCCTGACGCTCCCGCCGCCGGCCAATCCGGCTCACCGGGGCGTAAGGCAGACCCGCGTGGCGGGCGATTTCCGCGAGCGTGGACGCAGCACGGATATGCGCATTGCGTATCGCCGCGGCCGGCAGCGCCTGCGCACGGCAGCGCACAGGTATGGACCGCACGCACCCGCATCGGCGCCGAATTCAGACCCACGTTCCCTCCCGGTCTGGATTGGGCCAAACGATCTAGGCCGTTAGGCTAGTCTGCCCTCCCTTTTCGGCAGGAGTGGTGCTGCAATGATATTTGTCAAGACCCGCGCACGCGTGCATGACACACTCATTTGTTATTAAAAGGATAATCCTTTAACCGGTCCCGGCGGCGCGTAGGGGCTTCGTGGCAAGCGCGAGGCGGACCATGCCTCCAGACATTCAATGCGTACGCAATGTGGCGGCAAGCGCCGGATTGCGCCTGCGTGCGCAAGACCTTGAATCGTTCTCGCGCTGGATGGTACGGCGCGTGCACGCACTGACGCTGCCGGGGAGCGAGGAATTCGCCCAGTTGCTTGCGCAAGACGGCGCTGCGGGACGCAGGGAGCGCGAGCTGCTGATCACGCAGTTCACCACCGGAGAATCGTATTTCTTCCGCGACCAGGGGCAATTCGACCTGATCAGGCAGAAGCTCCTGCCGGAGTTGATAGAACGACGCGCCAAGGAGCGCACGCTGCGCATCTGGAGCGCAGGCTGTGCCGGCGGCGAGGAGCCCTATTCGCTGGCGATGCTGGTGCTTGAACTCGCGTCCGGCCTCGCCGGATGGAACGTGTTGATCCTGGGCACCGACATCAACGGCGAGGCTTTGCACAAGGCACGCCAGGGTGAATATCGCGAATGGTCCTTTCGCGCCCTGGATGCACAGCGCAAGCAACACTATTTCGTGCGGCACGGCGATCGATGGCGCATAGGCCCGCAATTGCGCGACATGGTGAGCTTTCGCAGTCTCGACCTGGTGCGCGACCATTTCCCCGACCCCGAAGCCGGGTTCGAGCGTTTCGACCTGATCCTTTGCCGCAACGTATTCATCTACCTCGATGCGCATGCCATCAGCGGCGTCACCGCCAAGTTTGCGGCAGCGCTGGCCGAGGGCGGATATCTGCTTACGGGACACAATGAACTGTTCGGCCATGACACCACGCCGCTGCGCCTGCACCTGTTCCCGCAGTCCGCCGCATTCCAGAAATCGGCGCAGTCAACCCCAGCTCTGCAGCTGAGCAAGGCCTTGGCACAGCTGCAGCTGCAGCCACCGGCAGCAGCCGCATTGCCCGGCACGGCACGCACGCCGCGCCAGCCATCCCTCGTCACGGCGCCGGCAGCTCCGGCCAGGCCAGCTGCAGCAGAAGACGGCGACCAGTTGATGCGGGCCGCTTGGCGCCATGCCGACCGCGGCATGACGGATGCCGCAAAGGAATGCTGCCGCAAGGCGATTGCGCTGGGCAACTTCGATGCGCGCCCCTACTATCTGCTGGCGCAACTCGCTCAGGAACGCGGCGACACCATGCAGGCGAAGTCCCTGCTGACCAAGGTCATCTACCTCGATCCGTCCCACATCGCGGCATATCTGGAGCTCGGCGGTTTGCACGATTTGACGGGAGACAGCGAACGCGCCCGGCGCATGTACGAAACCGCGCGTGCGGCGCTGCTGAAGCTACCGCGCGACTCTGTGCTCGCGCCTTATGCGGAGTCGACCGCTGCGGACGTTCTCGCCTATGTCGAACGCCTGCTCGGCACACCCGCCGCGCAGGCGCCAGACCCGTCCTCAGGCGCAGCGCGCGCGTATGTGAGTGCATAACACCATGGATCAGACCTATCTCGTCTTCGGTCATCGCGGCGCCCGCTACGGCCTCAGCGCAGCCGCAGTGAGAGAGATCGAGTGGATGACCGGCATCTAGCACGACCACGACACGCAACGCTACTGCATCTTCTT
>JAJZUK010000050.1:3351-7233 GCA_021847125.1 Pseudomonadota bacterium
AGCCGCAGTGCGCGAGATCGTCTGGCTGCCCGCACTCTCGCCTGTCGAGGAACTGCCGCCCTATATCGTGGGCATATTCAATTTGCGCGGCCGCGTAATACCGGTGATGGACCTCAGCCTGCGCTTCGGCCACGCCCCCGAGCCCTACCGGACCAGCGACCGGGTAGTCGTGATCGAAATCGGCGACGTCAGAGTGGGTCTGATAGTCAACGAACTGTACGACGTCCTGACATTGGAGCAAACGGCGGTCGAAGACGCGCGCAGCTACCGGAGCGCAGGTGACCATCCGCATTTCGTGCGCGGCGAGGCCAAGCTCGAGGACGGCCTTGCCATGCTGCTCGACGAGGCCGCGCTGCTGCGCGGCGCGCCGGCCGAGGCGGCGCTTGCAGCCGGGACCGAAGGGCTGCCGCACCGGTGCGCGGAATCATCATCCACGGAGGCCGAGGTATTCGGCAGCCGCGCCCGCAGCCTGGCCCAGATACCCAGCGGCGGAGAACGCGCCGATGAGCAAGCCTACGCCGTGATCAGGCTCGATGGCGAACTATTCGCCCTGGAACTGGACGTGGTGCGCGAGTTTTCCCACCTGCACGGTGTCACCCCGCTGCCGTGCTGCCCGCCACATATCGTCGGCAACATGAATTTGCGCGGCGACATTCTGACGCTGGTGGACATCCGGCCCGCGCTGAACATCGCGGCGGGCCGCGCCATGCGCGAAGTTGTGGTGGTCCGCCGCGGCGGGTTGCTGTTCGGACTGCAGGCGACGGAGATCGCCGACGTCGTCCAGCTGGCGGCGCCCGACCTCGCTCCGATCCCGGCTGCCTCGGACCATGCGCACAAAGCGTACTGCAAAGCCGTCGCCACGGTCGACGGCCGCGTCGCCGGGATCCTCGATCTGGCGCAATTGCTCGCGACGCGCGCATTGCAGGTAGCGGAAGCCGTGCAGTGACGCAGCGCGCAGACTACTGCCCGGACTATTGCTAATTCACTGGAGCAAATGCCATGAACATCAAAATGAATCTGCGCAGGCGCATCCTTCTCGGGTATCTCGTGCCGCTATCGCTGATGCTCGGCGTAGCCACGGCGGTGTACTGGAGCCTCGCTGCCCTGCGCGAGATCTCAGCGGCGCTGGACCAGTCAAACGTCATCATGGAACACGTCAGAGGCGTTCACCGCGAACTGATCGCGTTTGAGCGCTCGACGCGCGGCTACGTTCTGTCCAAGAACGAAGTCTCGAAAAGGAATTTTCTAAGCACCCGTACCCGACTGGCGGACGGTCTGCGGACTCTGGAACTGGAAGTGAACGACCCGCAGCAGCGGGAGAACCTCAGCCGGCTCGCCGAGTTCAGCAAGCGCATGGAAAGTATGGAGCAGGAATTATTCGACCTGGTAGACGCGGGCAAAGCGTCCAAAGCCGTGGAGCTATTCAGAACCGGGAAATCCATAGGCCTGGCCGAAGAGATCGATACTTTGGCACGCGCCATGGAGAAGCGCGAAGCGGAAATCGTGAAAATGCGGCACGATGCCCAGGTCAGCGCCATGACGCAGCTGATGACCATCGCGGTCGGCGCCACCGCATTCGCGATCGTGCTCGCCCTCGCTCTCGGTGCCTGGATTGCCGCGCGCATCGGGCGCTCGATCGGCGAAGCGATCGCCGGCATGAGCACCTCCTCCACCGAAATTGCCGCCACGGTGGACGAGCACGAGCGCGTGGTGACGCAGCAGGCGGCGGCGGTCAACGAAACCACGACGACGGTCGAAGAACTGGATGCGTCCTCGCGCCAGTCGGCGACCCAGGCCGAGTCCATGGCCGGGGCGGCCAAGCAATCTCTCGCAGTGACACAAGAAGGGATCGGACTCGCCAATCAGGTTTCCACCAGCATGACCGGCATGAAGCAGAAAGTGGGCTCGGTCGCCGAACAGATTCTGCGCCTGTCGGAGCAGGCGGGCCAGATCGGCGGCATCGCCAAGGTAGTCGGAGAACTTGCAGGCGAAACCAACATGCTGGCGCTGAATGCGGCGGTGGAAGCGGCGCGCGCCGGCGAACACGGCAAGGGTTTCGCGGTGGTGGCCGCGGAAATACGCAAGCTTGCCGACCAAAGCAAGAAATCTGCCGAACGCGCCAATGCGCTGGTAGCCGAGATACAGAAGGCGACCAACTCGGCGGTCATGGTGACCGAGGAAGGCAGCCGAACGGCCGAAGAAGTCGGGACCCTCACCGCCAAGACGCTGGAGGCGTTCGGCTCGATTTCCTCGACGGCGAACAGCGTGGCGGTGGGGGCGCAGCAGGTGCTCCTTAACAGCAGGCAGCAGGCCGCCGCGCTGGGCCAGGTGACCGAGGCGATGAAAAGCCTCGCCGCGGGCTCCACCCAAATGGCCGCCGGCACCGAACAGACTAAGAAGGGGGTGCAAAAGCTCAATAGCGTCGCCCAAGGTTTGCAGGCGATGGTTTAGCGCAGGACCAGGCACAGGGCAGGAGCCGGCATGATAGAAGACGCAAAGCTGCGCGAGTTGTTCACGGCGGAGAGCGAGGAGCATCTGCAGCACCTGGACGACGCGCTGCTGCAACTCGAGAAAACCCCTGCCGATCAGGCGCTGCTCGAGGAAGCGTTTCGCGAGGCGCACAGCCTGAAGGGCGCGGCGCGCATGCTCGGCCTGAACGGTATTCAAAAACCTGCCCACGAACTCGAGGACGAACTGAATTCGGCGCGGCACGGAACGCAGGCGCTCGATACTGAGGCGCTCGCACGTATCTCGGCCAGGGTCGCGACGATTCGCCGGCTCGCACTCGAAGCGGTGGCCGTCGGGGACATGAGCGCACGAGGCGTGGCGCCGGAGCAGCCGCCAACGCCACCTTCGCCAAGCAGCGCGGCGGCAGCCGCCGTTGCACCGCCGGCAGCCGGCTCCTCGGCACCGTTTCGTATCGAATCAGTGCGCGTCGACACGCGCAAGCTCGATGCGCTCATGACGCATGCGGGCGCGCTCACGGTGACCAAGACGCGGCTGGCGCGCCGGCTCGGCGACATCGATGCGCTGATCGAGCTAAGCGAAGATCGCTCGCGCAGGGACGCGACGCCGGAACGCATGCGCGCCCTGCTCGTACGCCTGCGCGCGGGACTATCCGAGGACAGCGCGCGCCTGGACTATATCGCGGGCGAACTCGAAAGCGGCATACGGCTTGCGCGGCTGCTGCCGCTAGCGAACGTGTTCCAACTGTTCCCGCGCATGGTGCACGACCTGGCGCAGGAGCAAGGCAAACAGGTGGAGCTCGTGATCGAGGGCGGGGAAACCAACGCGGACAAACGCATTCTCGAGGAGATCAAGGATCCTCTGATGCATATGCTGCGCAATGCGGTCGATCACGGCATCGAGACGCCGCAAGCCAGGGAAAGCGCCGGCAAAGCGCGCAGCGGCACGGTGCGGATCAGGGCGAGCCAGAGCGCAAGCAGCGTCGAGATCGAAATCAGTGACGACGGGCGCGGACTGGACGAGGACGCGATCCGGCGCGCCGCCGCGAAGCACGGCCTCGCAAGCGAGCAGGCGCTCGCCGCGATGAGTCCCGCACAAATCCAGTCGCTCATCTTCACCCCGGGCATGTCCACTTCCGGCTTCGTCACCGACATCTCCGGCCGCGGCGTAGGCATGAGCGTGGTGCGGGCGAACGTCGAGCGCCTCAAAGGATCGATCCGCGTTCAATCGCTGCCGGGCCAGGGCACGCGCATCGGCATCCTGCTGCCGCTCACGCTCGCGACCGTGCGCGTGCTGATCGTCGAAGTCAACGAACATCCTTACGGGCTGCCGGCCGAAAGCGTGCAGGTGCTGAAGACCGTCGCCGTGGAGCAGATATTTCCGGTGGAGGGCCGCGATGCCGTCCTGCACGATGGC
>JAJZUK010000051.1 GCA_021847125.1 Pseudomonadota bacterium
CTGAACTTCCAGTTCCTGTCCGGGTCATCGATGCGGCGAAGAAAGCGGCGCCGTTGCTCCTCCTTCGATAGATGCAGGAAAAACTTGACGATCCGGGTGCCGTTACGGTGCAGATGGTTTTCCAAATCACTAATTGACCGGTAGCGCTGCTGCCACAAGTCCGGCACATCCAACGCCTCACGCGGCAGCCCTTCGCTCGCGAGAATCTCCGGCTGCACGCGAACGATCAGCACCTCTTCGTAGTAAGAGCGGTTGAAGATGCCGATTTGTCCGCGTTCGGGCAAACAGCGGGTGGTACGCCAAAGGAAATCGTGCGCCAGTTCCGCCGTGCTCGGGTGCTTGAAGCTGAACACCTGGCAGCCCTGCGGATTCACGCCGGACATCACGTGCTTGATGGCGCTGTCCTTGCCGGCCGCGTCCATGGCTTGAAAAATCAGCAGCAGGGAATGGCTGTTGTTGGCGTACAGCAGGCTCTGCTGCACGGTCAGTTCGGCGATGTGCTCCTCGATCAGTGCCTGGTAGTGCTTGCGCGATTGGTACAGGGGTTTGACCGTCGTCGGGCGCTTTTCAAGCCTGACTTTATCACCTTCGAACACGCGAAAATCGTCGCAATTAATCTTCATCTTTATAACTCCTGTAGCGCTCGACGTTTTGCGGACATGGCGGACACCGCACCGGGAACACGCCACCTGATCATCGCGACTTTCACTGCATCGTTCACGACCAGGCAGGCAAGCATCGCATAGACAAAAATGGCGAGCATCTGCCATCCCGGCAAGGGCATGAGATCCGGAAGACCCGCGTAGGTGATGGCAGTACCGATGAGCGCGTTCGCCATGAGCGCCGATATCAGGCCCTTGCTGGGCAGCGTCGCCCAGAACCAGCGGCGCTCGCGCGCGGACACAATGGAGAACACGGCGAAGTAGAGCAGCGTCAGAAAGCTGAAGGTGTAGAGCGCGTTGTCGTTGGTCGCCAAACCGAAGCGCGACCAGCCGATCCACAGGAGCAGGAGGGTTTCGGCGACCATGGCGACGCCGAGCACCACCGATACCATGATGAAACCTCCGATGTTCCACGTTTCCGGTTTCCTGGATGGTTGAACGTGGTCGGTGGCGAGGGCGATCTTCGCAAAATCCGTCATGAATACCAGCAGCAGCATGGCAAAGGCGGAGACCACGAACTTGCCCGTCACGACGAAGGCGATGGCCACGAAGGCCGCCTTCAGGATCGTGCGGCTGATCTTGTTGACGATCCAGGTCAGTATGCGCTGATAGATCGTCCGCCCCTGTTCGACCAAGGCCACGATGTTGGTCAGACCCGGTTCGGTCAGGACGACGCTCGCGGCCCCCTTGGCCACGTCGGTCGCGCTGCTGACGGCGATGCCCACTTCGGCCTGGCGCAGCGCGGGCGCATCGTTGACGCCGTCGCCCGTCATGCCGGTCACGTGCCCGGCGGCCTGCAGGTGCTGCACCACGATGTATTTGTCCTCCGGGTACACCTCGGCGAAACCATCGGCGCCCGCCAGCAAGTCCACCGCCTCGTTGCCGGCCTGGGCATCCGCGGCCTTCAAGTCCGCCACGCGCCGGATGCGGGACAATCCGACGCCTTGCGCGATTTCACTCGCGACCGCCAGTGCGTCGCCGGTGAGCATCTTCACCGCAACGCCGAGGTCGCGCAGCGCGGCGATGAGTTGCTTGGCGTCCGGCCGGGGCGGATCGTACAAGGTCACCAATCCGACCAATGCGCTGGTGCCCGTCTCGGGGCCGCGCGCCACCGCCAGCGTGCGATAGCCCTTCAGCGCCGCTTCGGCGACCCGCGCCTCCAACGTCTCGATCGCCGCCGGCTGGAGCCCGCAGGCCTGGGCCACGGTGCGCACGGCGCCTTTCATCAGGTGCAGCCGCTGCCCGTTCTGCTCGACCACGGCTTCGGTGCGCCGGTTCTTCGCATCGAACGGCGCGAACGACACCGGCGTGACCGCAGGTACACCGTCGAAGATGTGCCGCTCTTTCGCCGCCGCAAGGAACGCGAGATCGATCGGATCCTGGTTGGCTTCCTGCGACGCAAGCGCGCCGGCGAACAATACATCGGTTTCCGTCGCCTGCGCGAGCGGAATCACGCCGGTGACGGCCAGTTGGTTCATTGTGATCGTGCCGGTCTTGTCCACGCACAGCACGTCCATGGTCGCCGCATCCTCCGCGGCGCTCAAGCGCGTCACCAGCACGCCGCGCTTGGCCAGCTCCTTCGACCCGAAGGCCATGCTGACGGTAAACATGACGGGAAGGGCGACCGGCACCGCGCTCATCAACAGGACGAGCATGAGCGGGACCATCTCGAGCAGCGGCGCGCCCCGGATCAGCGACAGCACGACCACCACCGCGAGCAGCGCGCCGACGATGACGAACAGCCAGCGCACGACCTTGGCCACCACCGCTTCGATGTGGAGCTTGGGGCGCGCCTCCTGCACCAGTTCCGTGGTGCGGCCAAAGTAGGTCTGCGCCCCGGTCAGCATGACCACGCCGTTGCCTTCCCCGCGGCGAACCACGGACCCCGACGAGAGCACGTCGCCGGGCGCCTTGCCGGCATCCTTCGACTCGCCCGTGAGGGCCGACTGGTCGACGCTCAAGGCTCCGCTGAGGAGTTTCACATCCGCCGGGACGATGTCGCCGGGGCGCACGCGGACGATGTCGCCGGGGACCAGTTCCCGCGCGGGAATAACCTGCCAGCTCGCCTCGCGCAACACGCGCGCACCGACCTGCAATCGTCTGCGCAGCGTTTCCACCACGCCGGCGGCCCGATGCTCCTGCATGAAGCTCAACACGGCATTGATCACCAACAGCGCGCCGACCACGGCAAGGTCCGAGTATTTCCCGAGCACGGCCGACAGAACCATGATCAGCTCTAGCATCCACGCCGAGATGCCCCAGAACTTGCCGAGAAATTGGCGGACCGGGTGCTCCTTGTGTTCGGCCACTTCGTTGTAGCCGTGCTCCTTACGGCGGGCGTCCACCTCCGCGCGCGTGAGCCCGGTCTCTGGATTCACGCGCAGCGTGGCAAGGGTTTCTGCAACCGAAGCGGAGACGATATCCGGCGCCTTGGCGCTTGGCGACGTCAAACGCGCGAGAGATTCCTTTTTGTCCGTTTGCATAGTGTCGATCCTTCGCGCCGCCAACAGCTTGCGTGCTGATTTTCCGGACCTGGCCAGGTCCTGCTTCCGGTTGGACAAGGTGCCATTGCGCCAATCAACGCGATTCAATATCGCGAGCCATATTCTAGTCCGGCAATCCGCGCAATTTCGCCCTGATCCACCATTATGTGCGCAACACAACCGCTGGTAGCGCGGGCCCGGCTCGCGCAATGACAAACTCCGGCCGGCGCCGCAATTGCCGCGGACGCCGCTTCCGTCTATATCTTCTCGTCGGTTTTCAGATACGCCTGGCTGAAGACTTCGTCGACAGAGGCGTTCTGCTTCGCCTCCCCGCGGCTGATAAACCCGTCATGGTTGACGTCAAGCTTCTGGAATGCGGGGCTAATCCGTGCAGTCGTCCCTTCCTGGGCCTCTTGCGCAAAGGTAGCCGGCGCGGTGATACCGAAAGCCACCCCGGTAATCCAGACTACAGTACGCATCACATCCGCCATTGCGGTACCGCTGGTGAGATCGCGAGCAATACCCCGCATTTTCCGCCGCGGCTGCAAACCGGACCTTGGATCCGACGCTATTCCGTCCCGCAGTACGGCGCTCAGTGTTGCGTTTGCAGATTTTGCTGGCTTCCTTAATCCCATGGCGCTTCTCCTATTCAGATCACGGGAACCGTCCCCGTCATGACCCAAAGTGTGGAAGCGCTTTATTAAGCCGGGCTTAAGAACCGCAAAATTCGTCTGATGTCGAAATACGCCTGTATTCGACAGCCGCGCCCTGGCACGACCGAGATCACTGCGCTCAGCGCATTTGTTCGACTTTCGAGAATATGCGCACGCAACGCGCGCGGGCGCCCTCATCGGCTACGCCGGGCCGTGCGCACCAGGCAAGCAGGCGCTCGGCCGGGCTGGCGGCCGCACCGCTGGCTGCGCTGCTGAAGCGATCCTTCAACTGCTTGACTTGCAGAGCCAGCCGTTGCGGCTGAAACTCGGGCGGACTGTCCAGGCCAAGTTGCAACTCGAGTTCGAGCAAAGCTTCGTGCCGCGCAACTTCGCCCTGCGCCATCTGCGCCAGGTACTTGCTGGCCGCACCCGCATCGGACAAGGCAGCCAGCGCCGTATCCCGCCGCGCCAGCATTTTCTTCTCCCATGCGGCAGGCAGCGCGGGCAGGATCGCCCACTTTTCCTGTACCGCCGCTGACTGCACTCCGGTTTGAGCCAAGTCACCGCCCGCGCGCACCAAACCGTCCAGTTCCTCGCACAAACGCTCTTTCGCCGCCAGGGTCTGCCACACCGCCGCCTCGCGCGCGCGCGCGCGCGCCGACAGCATCGCCTCCACCGCCCCCTTCGCCCTGGTGAAACGCGATTCGAGGTCGCGCTGGTCGGGGCCGGGCGCGCCGGCCTGCTGTTTCCATAGCTCCTGCAGATCGCGCAGCGCGCCGCGGATTTCCTGCTCGCTCTTGTCTGCCGGCCGCGCGAGTTGTTCGGCCTGCGCGCAAAGTTCCTGCAGCCCCTGGCGATGCTCGTTCCTGCGACCGTCCTCTTCCTTGCGCTGGCTCGTGCGCGCCTCGAACACGGCGTCGCAGGCCGCGCGAAACTTGGTCCACAGGGCGCGCTCGTCGCGCTGCGCCAGCGGCAGCGCCTTGGCCTCGGCTTGCCATCGGGCCTGTATCGCCTTGACCTGCGACGGCACCTCGCGCTCCGTCGCTTTGGCCACCAGCGCCGCAGCTTCATCGATCAAGGCCTGACGCCCCGCTTTGGCGCGGTCGCGTGCCGCAGCCAGGGCGCCGCGCAGCGGCGCCAGCGCCGCCTTCAATTTCAGGTCGAGCTTTTTCCATGCGCCCGGATCGACGCTGCCCAGATCGCCTTCGCGCCACCCTTGCTCGGTTTCGCGCACCCAGCGCTCGATCGCGCGACTATCGACGGGTTCGGCGAGCAGGGCGGTTGCGTGTGCCGCGGCCGCGGCGATGAACTCTTCGCGCCGTTTGCGCGCCTCCTTTCTATGCGCGGCGAGTTCGGAAAAGTATCTTGCCGCGGGGGCGTAGGCTTTCTCGCAGGCGCCGTCGAAGCGCTCCCACAGCGCCTTGGGCACGCCCGCATGCTGCTGGTCCAGCAGCTTCCATTCATTGCGCAGCTTCTGCACTTCGAGCGCGAGCTGCGGCGGGTCCAGGGTCTGCTTCGCCGCGGCTTCGGCGCGCTCGCACAGTTGGACGCGCGCGTTCTGCTGGCCGAACGATTCCCAGCGTTCGAGTTCCACCAACTGCTGCACCAGGCGGCCCAGGCGCTGCGTAGTCGGCTTGGGCAGCACGCCGGCGGCGGCCTTGAGCGACTTGATTTCGTCGGCGGCCGCTCGCGCCGCCTGAACCTGGCCCGCGCCGAGGGCCAGCTCCGCCGTGTGCAACAGCGCATGTACCTGCTGGCGCACCGCGTTCGCCTCCTGCTGCACGGCCTGGATCTGCGTCAGCCGGCGCTGCTCCACCAGCGTCATCGCGGCTTCGAAGCGCCGCGTCAGTTCCGGTGTGCGGATCGCGCGGGGCAGCGCCTGCCAGCGCGACGGCAATCCCGCATGGTCGATGGACGTGTCCGCGGCAAGCCGCTCGGCCTCGAGCACCAGCGCCAGGGTGCCGGCGAACGCCTGCAGCGCCGCCTCCTGCTGCGCGATGCGGGCCTCCGCCTGTGCCAGCCGCTCGAGCGCCGCGGCGTCGCCGCGCGTGCCCGCCTCGTCGCGCAGTGCGGCGAGTTCGGCACGCTGCGCCGCGAGCGCCTCCGGCTCTGCGGGCGTAGACGCGGCCAGCCGCTCCAGGCATTCGCTCACTTTCCGCTCGAACTGCACGCGCGAACGCTGTTCGCCCTGTTCGCGCTCGAACCTCGCCTGTATCGCCTGGCGCGCAAGTTCGCAGCGCGCCAGGCGCGCCGCGTCGCCGCTCATGTCCAGCGCCTGCCAGCGGCGGTTGAGCTCGATCACCGCGCTGAGTATCGGGCCGGGTTCGGTCGCGAGCGCCTCCAGTTGCGCGATGACGGCGTCTGCGGCGGCGCCCTGCTCCTGGCGCTGCTTGATCGCATCGATGCGCTGCCGGGCGAGCCTGGCAACGCCGTGGTCCTTGTTCTTCGCCGCATCGGCGAGCTTGCGCAATCCGTCGGCGCTGTGCACGCGCTCGGCCGCTGCGAGGCGCGTCTCCGCATGCCCGGCCGCCAGCGCGAGTTCCACCAGCGCGGCTTCGTCGCGCACGCCGGCAATCGCGCCGCGGCGCAGCGCGGCGTCCCGGGCGCGGCACGCCACGTCGATCCGGATCGCGTCGGTGCAGCGATCCGCAGCGAGCAGCGCGCGCGCCTGCTCGCTATCCTCGGCTTGCGCAAGCACCTCGCCCAGCGCCGCGGCGAGCGCGCGCCTCACCCCTTCATCGGTTTCGGTGTCCCAGGCCGAGGCCAGTGCCTGCAAGGCGCTGCAGCGGCGCGCTGCAGCGGCGCGCACCTCCGCCACCGGATCGGCAGCCAGCAGTCGCGCCAGTTCGTCCGATTCGGGCACGAGCGCCGCAACGCCCAGGACGCGCTGTGCCGGATCGGCGTGTTGGTGCGGAGCGGTGCGTGAGAACAGGTTGCTGATCATGGTATCGGTGCGCTTAGATGTGGTCGGGGCGAAGCTTGCGGCCGGATCAATGGAAAGAAACCCAATCCGCGCAACGCGATGGTAACCAAAAAAGTGCACCGCCGGTGCACAATTCGCGCTCGCGGGCGCAATGCGATCCCGCCCTTGCCGGATCGGACAATTATCCTGCCTGCTAGTTTAGCCGCCATAGCGCGGCATTGAGGACCACGGCGAACGCGACCCAGGCGGCGTAGGGAACGAAAAGCATGCCGGCCACGCGGTCGCGCCGCCAGAACACCAGCGTCGTCGCCAGGATCGCGACCAGCAGAACCACGATCTCGATCAGCGCCGCAGCAATGGCGCGCATGCCGAAAAACAGGACCGGCCAGGCGAGATTCAGCGCGAGCTGCAGGGCAAACAGCGTCAACGCCGCGCGGGCTTGGCGCAGCCCGTCGCGCCGCCACACCCGCCAGGCCGCAAGCGCCATCATGAAAT
>JAJZUK010000052.1 GCA_021847125.1 Pseudomonadota bacterium
CGACGTGAAGGCGCGGTTCGAAGCGGGCAACCTACACGTTCAATGGCTCGCGCTAGCTGCCAAGTCGGGCTCACGGGTTCGAAACCTTGAGGCAGAGTTGCGGTGGTTTGAGTGCTTCGCTATCGCGGTCCTAAAGCCAAGGTATTCAGATTTCTAATCAGGTACCTGATTGCGAGTGAGCTACAGGCCGGCAATGACATATCGGTTGGGAGGGGCGGCGCCGGTAGTCCAACTTTCGCCGGAAGACACAGTCACAAGTCCGTATTCAATTAGGTTCGAAACTGCCTTCCTGATATCTGTTCTCGCAATCCCCGTGTACTCGGAAATCTTCTCGTAGCCAATTTGGGCGTAGTTAGCGGTATTTGGCTTGAATGAGAGAAGCACCAAATAGAGTTTTAGTGTGTTGAATTCGTGCCTGCTTCGATGCGAGGCACCTTTGAAGGCAAACAACCCACGTGGCGGAGTAAAGATGCGGTCCTGCGGTATTTTGGCCCAGCCATCCGGAAGGGCATAGTCGCGCAGCGAATACGAACGCGCACGCCCTATTGGGGTAACAACAATTAGTTGATAGTGCACCAATAATTTAAGCCCTTGCGACACCATGCTACGTGAAAGATTTGTAAAGCTTTCGATTTCGTCATACGTAAGTGCAACGCCGGTCTCGGGAACAGTCTTCCCGCCCATACGCCCCCGATTAAGTAAGACTGCTATTAGCAGGTAAATGACAAGAGCTGCCGTGCCGCCCCCCTTTACAGTTCGCCAATACCAGCGCGCGAGCGTGCGTTCCTGTACTACCCAGTTCGATGGATACTTTGCCCACGCCATGACGTTACCGATGCCTGCTTGCCAAAGCCTTGACAGCAGTGGTGAGCCCGTGGACCGCCAAACCTGCAATGCCCAGCGCCACAAGTGCGATGACGTACCCGGCGAAGCTAGAGTTCGCCCCGAGTAGTTCAATGCCGAAACGAATGGTTTGCCACATTATTCGACCCCCAGGAATTTCTATGTGAGCCATTTTAATGCTGCTTCCGGCTATATTTCTAGAAAGAGTGCATGTGAAAAGTGTAACATAAAACAATTAAAAGCGTTTACAATTATGATGTTATAAATAGTTCGCTCGATGCACTAATAGTTCACGAGCGCCACTGCGGGCACAATTCCGTGGTCACGGCAATCGCCGTACCGTTTGGCATCCAAGGTTCAACTATGGCGGCAGTTCGGGGGAGGCGACAGCGTTCCAATCGGCTGGGCCATCCATAAGCCACAGACAGCAATTCCTCTGCACTTCTGTAACGCCGGACTTGGCGGGAGGGGGTCTGTCGGCCACGCCAGCTAGGTAACGACTATATTTTCTGGCCGGGAATTCCGCAGCGAACGTAGTTTCGGCTGCGGTAACGACTATATTCTCTGAAGTGCCAGCTTTGGTTGCCTAAGTCGTTGACTCAGTACATGCTGCGGTAACGACAATATTTCTTCGAACCAAGGCCACGGACTAGAGACTAGGATTTTTCAGCCGGGCGTGCGCGTCTCTGCTCGTTCCAGGTGCGAATTGCGACGACCAGGGCCGGCAGGCCCGGGACGATGATCAACGCGAGGATGATCAGGGTGAGATTGTCTTTCACCCACGGGATATTGCCGAACAGGTAGCCGGCGACCGTCAGGGATACGACCCAGAGCACCCCGCCGGAGACGTTATACAACTGGAAGCGCGTGTGCGTCATCTGCGCCACGCCGGCGACGAAAGGCGCGAAGGTGCGCAGTATCGGCAGGAAGCGGGTGATGACGATGGTCTTGCCGCCGTGCAGTTCGTAGAAAGCGTGGGCTTTGTCGAAAGCGCGGCGGTTGAAAAAGCGCGAATCCTCCCAGCCGAACACCTTGGGCCCGAAATAGCGGCCGATCCGGTAATTGGCGGTGTTGCCGAGGATTGCGGCGGCGATCAACAGGACGATCAGCATCAAGAGATCAAGCTGGCCGGTGCCGCTGCCGGTCGCCGTCAGGGCGCCGGCGATGAACAGCAGCGAATCGCCCGGCAGAAAGGGCGTCACCACCAAGCCGGTCTCGCAGAACACGATCAGGAAAAGTATCCCATACACCCAGACGCCGTGCTGCGCGAGCAGGCTGGCGAGGTGTGTGTCGAGGTGGACCAGCAGGTCCCAGAGAGTCAGCAGCAGTTCCATGGAAGTCTTTCGTGAAGAGGCGCCATCTTACCGCAAGGCGCGCGTCTGTTTGCATTCATCGGGCTCATGCGATGAACGTAAACAGACCCTTTTCCCGGTATACTTGGGCGCCCAAAAAATGCGCGCCGCCATGCCCTCGATACGCCTGCTTCCCGACACCCTGATCAGCCAGATCGCCGCCGGCGAGGTGGTCGAGCGCCCGGCTTCGGTGCTGAAGGAGTTGCTGGAGAACAGTCTCGATGCCGGCGCCACGGAAATCGGCGTCAGCCTGATGCAGGGCGGCATCAAGCAGCTCAAGGTGACGGACAACGGCGGCGGGATGGATGCGCAGGATCTGCCTCTGGCGTTCGCGCGCCACGCCACGAGCAAGATCGCGAGCCTGGACGACCTCGAGCAGGTGCGCTCGCTCGGCTTTCGCGGCGAGGCGCTGGCCTCGATCGCTTCGGTCGCTCGCGTCGCGCTCACCACCCGCACCGAAAGCGCGCCGCACGCCTGGAGCCTGGGCGCCGAGGGCGGCGCGCAGGGCGCGACCCAGCCCGCGGCGCATCCGGCCGGCACCAGCGTCGAAGTCAGCGACCTGTATTTCAATACGCCGGCGCGGCGCAAGTTCCTGCGCACCGAGGCGACCGAGTTCGGCCATTGCGAGGACGTCTACAAGCGCGTCGCGCTCTCGCGGCCCGATGTCGCATTCAGCCTGAAGCACAACGGCCGGGTGATTTCGCACCTGCAGGCGGGCGACGCGGCGCGGCGCATCGCCGCGGTGGCGGGGGAGGAATTCGCCGCCGCGGCGCGCGCGCTCGACGAGCGCTCCTCCGGCCTGCGCCTCTCAGGCTTTGCCGGCTCCCCGGCGTTCTCGCGCGGTTCGCGCGACGCCCAGTTCGCCTTCGTCAACGGCCGTTTCGTGCGCGACAAGCTGCTCGCCCATGCGCTGCGCCAGGCCTACCAGGACATGCTGCATGGCGATCGCCATCCGGCCTATGTGTTGTTCCTGGAACTGGATCCCCTGGGCGTGGACGTGAATGTGCATCCGGCCAAGACCGAGGTGCGGTTTCGCGACGCGCGCGCCATCCATCAGTTCGTATTCCACGCCGTGAGCAAAGCGCTCTCGGGCAGCGCGGCGCAGACGAGTGCGCCCGCGGTTTCAGCCGTGCCCGCCGCTGGCGGCACGCATTTCCAGCGCGCGCCGTATCAGGCCAGCCTGGGCGTGGCGCAGCCGGCGGCAGCGTATCAGGCCATGTTCTCCCCGCCGCCGGGGGCGGCGCTCGCGTCCGCCGGCGCCGGTGCGCGCTCGGCATTCGAGAGCATCCGTGCCGCAGCGCCTGCGCCCGCCGAGACCGACGCGCCGCTGGGCTACGCCATCGCGCAATTGCACGGCATCTACATCCTGGCGCAGAACCGGCAGGGCCTGGTGCTGGTGGACATGCACGCGGCGCACGAGCGCATCCTGTACGAGAAGCTCAAGGGTGCGCTGGACGCGCAGGGCATGAGCATGCAGAAATTGCTGATCCCGGTGACCTTCAATGCCGAGCGGCTGGAAGTGGCGACCGTGGAAGAGCATGCCGCCGTGCTGCAGCAGCTCGGCTTCGATATCGCGCCCTTGTCCCCGACGGCGCTGGCGGTGCGCGCGGTGCCGTCCATGCTCGCGTCCGCGGACGTCGCCGACCTGGCGCATGCTTTGCTCGCGGAGGTGCGCGAGTTCGGCGGCAGCCGCGTGCTCACCGAGCACCAGCATGAACTGCTTTCGACCATGGCCTGCCATGGGGCGGTGCGCGCGCACCGGCCGCTCAGCGTCGCCGAAATGAACGCACTGCTGCGCGAAATGGAAGTCACCGAGCGCTCCGGCCAGTGCAACCACGGCCGGCCGACCTGGTACCAGATGAGTCTGGCCGATCTCGACCGGCTGTTCCTGCGCGGGCGCTAGATCGGACCCGGCAGCGAACCACGAACCACGAACAACGAACCACGAACAACGAACGACGAACGACGGGAGTGCAGCGATGAAAGTATTGATACTCGGTGCCGGCGCGGTCGGCGGCTATTTCGGCGGCCGCCTCGCGCAGGCTGGAGCCGGCGTGACGTTTCTGGTGCGGCCTAAGCGCGCGCAACAGCTGGCGGAGGCCGGCCTGGTGATCAAGAGCCCGCTGGGCGATGCCAAGCTGCGGGTGCGCACGCTGCTGCAGGAGGCGGCGCGGCCCGACTACGATCTGGTGATCCTGTCATGCAAGGCCTACGACCTCGACGCGTCGATTGCCGCGATCGGCGGCGCGATCGGCCCGGACACCCTGATCCTGCCCCTGCTCAACGGCATGGCGCAACTGGGCCGGCTGGAGCAGGCTTACGGCGCCGCGCGCGTGCTCGGCGGCACCTGCTATATCGCGTCCACCCTGGACGCGGAGGGCATCATTCACCACCTCGGAAAATTCCAGGGCATCGCCTGCGGCGCGCGCGCCGGCAACCATGCGCATGCCGCAGGCCTGCTGCAGGAATTGGCGCAAGCCTATGCCAGCGTATCGCTGGACTGCAAAGTCAGCGACAGCATCGAGCAGGACATGTGGGAGAAGTTCGTGCTGCTGGCGAGCCTGGCTGCGATGACCTGCCTGATGCGCGCCGGCGTGGGCGAGATCCTCGCCGCCGCGGACGGGGAGGCGCTGATGCGCGAAGCGCTCGATAGCTGCATCGCCGCGGCCGCGGCAGCCGGCCATGCACCGCGCGCGGAGTCGCTGCAGCGCACGGAAGGCATGCTGTTCGCGCGCGGTTCGGCCTTCACCGCATCGATGCTGCGCGATCTCGAAGCCGGCGGGCGCGTCGAGGCCGATCACGTCGTCGGCGACATGCTGCGGCATGCGCGCGCCGCCGGCGCCGACGCGCGCCTGCTCGCCACCGCCTACTGCCACCTGCAGGCCTACGAAGCGCGGCGCGCGCGCGGCGCGACGGGTTGAGCCCGGCGCCCGCATCGACGCGCCGTCCGCGCGCATGAACCGCGCCGCGGCCGCAGGATTGCCGCCCGCGATTTTGCTGATGGGGCCCACGGCCAGCGGCAAGACCGCGCTGGCGCTGGAGATCGCGCAGCGTTTTGCGGTCGAGATCGTCAGCGTGGATTCGGCCCAGGTGTATCGCGACATGAACGTGGGCACGGCCAAGCCCACGGCCGCCGAGCGCGCGGCGGTGCCGCATCATCTGATCGACGTCATCGATCCGGACCAGAGCTATTCGGCCGCGCGGTTCCGCAGCGATGCGGCGCGCCTGATGCGGGAGATTGCCGGCCGCGGCCGGGTGCCGCTCCTGGTCGGCGGCACCATGCTCTACTTCAAGGCGCTGCGCGAGGGCCTGTCCAACCTGCCGCAGGCCGACGCGGCGGTGCGCGCCGCGATCGAAGCCGAGGCGGGAGAAAAAGGCTGGCCTGCCTTGCACGCCGAACTGGCGCGCATCGATCCGCCGACGGCAGCCCGGCTGAAGCCCGGCGACGCGCAGCGCATCCAGCGCGCGCTCGAGGTGTTTCGCCTCACCGGAAACCCGCTGTCGGCGCTGCAGGGCGCGCGCGTGCCCGCGGAGGCAGAGTACCGGTTCGTGCCGCTGGCGCTGGTTCCGGCTGAGCGTGCGGCTTTGCACCAGCGCATCGAACGGCGCTTCGACGCCATGCTCGCGGCAGGCCTGGTCGAGGAACTCGTCGCGCTGCGCGGGAAATATGCGCTTGCTTCTGGCCTTCCTTCGATGCGCTGCGTCGGCTACCGCCAGGCGTGGGAACACCTCGAAGGCGCGTACGACCGCGCCGGGCTGCGCGAGCGCGGCATCTACGCCACACGACAGCTCGCCAAGCGCCAGCTCACCTGGCTGCGCGCGATGCCGGAGCCGAAAGTATTCGATTGTTTCGCGCCCGAACTGGGTGCCCAAGTGCTCGGTCATGTTGCGCGAATGAACGCAACTCCCGGAACGTAATCACACCTTCGGTCTGAGTTCGGCCACGACCGGGCAATCGCGAATGCCCCGATATCCCTTCTTCCTGCTGCCACATCGAATTCAAACATGATCCGGTGTTTCGCTCTGGCGACCCTGTGTCATGCGCGTTCTATTCGTTGATGAAACTCCTGATGGTGTCCATGAATACATCGGGGGCCTGGAGTTGCGGCACATGCGCGCAGCCTTGCAGAACGACCAGCTTTGCATCGGGCAGCCCGGCGCACAGTTCGTGCGACATGGGGGGCGGTGTGGCCTCGTCTTGCTCGCCCACCAGAATCAGCGCCGGTACGGTGACCTTGGACAGATGCGGGCGAAGATCCAGTGTGGCGAGTGCGTCGCAGGCGCCATGGAAAACCTGGGGGTCTACCGCGAGAAAACGTTTTTTTCGGTCCTCGGCCAACGCTGGATTCCGCTGTTGGAAATCCGGCGCGAAAAGCCGCCGCATCGCGACATCGGCGATGGCCGCCAGCCCCTTTTCTTTGGCCGCCGCCGACAGGCCCCTGAAGGCGGCGCGTCCCGGCTCCGAGAACGCCGCGCCGCAATCTGCCAGCACCAAACGCGATGCGATGCCAGGGTGCCGTATGGCGGTGAGCAGCGCGATGAAGCCGCCATACCCGTTGCCCAACAAGATGGGGCGTTGCTTCAAGTTCAGGGTGCGAATAGCACCGGCAATGTGATCGGCGATGGTATCGAGATTGCTCCCGACAAAATCGGAATCGCCGAAACCCGGCAGTCGCAGCACAAACACCTGATGGGTTCTTGCCAGATGCGGCGCAATCAGATCAAAACTACTTTGGTCGGCGAGCAGTGAATGGAACAAAATTAGCGGCTTGCCATTGCCGGCGACCCGGGCGCTCAACTTGTTTGCGCCCGAAGTGACGACTATGTCTTTGAACGCGACCGGCTGATTGTTGGCTGTTGTTTGCATGGAGTGCCTTTATCGAATTGAACGGCTCTGGGTAGATATCACCGGGAGGTTTCCGCGAGCAGCGCTTAGTTCAGGCGCGGCTGTTTGGCCGTGTCCTTGTACCAGTCGAACGGCGT
>JAJZUK010000053.1 GCA_021847125.1 Pseudomonadota bacterium
AGTTGCGGCGGGTTGCCCTGCTGCAGCGTCAGATGCACGCGCGGGTAGCGGCGCTTGAACTCGGCCACCACGCGCGGCAGCGCGTAACGGGCTTGGGTATGGGTGGTGGCGATGGTGAGCCCACCCGCGTCCCGCTCGCTGAATTCCTGCGCCGCGCGCTTCAGGTTGTCGGCCTCCTGCAATATGCGCTCAATGATGGCGAGTACCGCCTTCCCGGGCTCGGTGACCGCGGACATGCGCTTGCCGCGGCGCACGAAAATGTCGAAGCCGAGCTCGATCTCGAGTTCGCGGATCTGCTTCGACACCCCCGGCTGCGAGGTGTGCAGCGCGTTGGCAGCATCGGTGAGGTTGAGCCCGCGGCGCACGGTCTCGCGCACATAGCGCAATTGCTGAAAATTCATCTGCCGAACCTAAATGCCAAGGGATTATATAAATATGACTATTTATTCGTTCTACTTATAACCGAAGTTTATTACGCTGCGGCCTGCATTGGCAATTGCTTCCACCGCCCGCCCGCAATGGCGGGCACGACGACGGGCCGCAGACGCATGTACTTATACGACGAAATCGATCAGCGCATCGTGGACGAGCGCGTGCGCCAGTTCCGCGACCAGACGCGGCGCCATCTGGCGGGTGAGTTGTCGGAGGACGATTTCCGCCCTCTGCGCTTGCAGAATGGCCTTTACATCCAAAGATACGCGCCGATGTTGCGCGTGGCGATTCCCTATGGGCTGTTATCTTCAGTCCAGCTACGAAAGCTCGCCCACATAGCGCGCGCCTACGACAAGGGGTATGGCCACTTCTCCACGCGGCAGAACCTCCAGTTCAATTGGCCCAGGCTGGAGCAGGTGCCAGAGATCCTGGCCGAACTGGCCGAAGTGCAGATGCATGCGATCCAGACCTCAGGCAACTGCATCCGCAACACCACCACCGACCATTTTGCCGGCGTAGCGCAGGACGAGATCGTCGATTCCTTCATCTGGTGCGAGCTCATACGGCAGTGGTCCACCCTGCACCCCGAGTTCGCGTACCTGCCGCGCAAATTCAAGATCGCGGTCAGCGGCAGCGCCGCCGACCGCGCCGCCACTTGGGTGCACGATATCGGCCTGCATGCGCTGCGCGCCCCCGACGGGGAAATCGGCTTTCGCGTGATCGTCGGCGGCGGCCTCGGCCGCACGCCGATCATCGGCCATGCGATCCGCGAATTCCTGCCCTGGCGCCACCTGCTGACCTACCTCGAGGCGGTCCTGCGCGTGTACAACCGCTACGGCCGGCGCGAAAACAAGCACCGCGCGCGCATCAAGATCCTGGTGAAGGCGCTGACGCCCGCGGTGTTCGCGCAGAGGGTCGAGGAGGAGTGGTCGCACCTGAAAGACGGCCCGGCAACGCTGATCGAGGAGGAACTGCGGCGCATAGAGAGCCGCTTCACCCGCCCCGCCTACGCGCAATTGCCTGCAACGGACGCGTTCCTCGACGCCATGCTGGCTGCCGAGAAACCATTCGCCAACTGGCACCGGCGCAACGTGCACCCGCACAAGGTGCCGGGCTATGCCGCGGTCACATTGTCGCTCAAGCGCACCGGCGCCGCGCCCGGGGACGCGAGCGCGGCGCAGATGGATGCGATCGCGGATCTCGCCCAGCGCTATTCGTTCGGCGAGTTGCGCATCTCGCACGAGCAGAACCTGATCCTCGCCGACGTGCGCGCCTCGGATCTGCACGCGCTCTGGCGCGAA
Source organism: Pseudomonadota bacterium (assembly GCA_021847125.1). Next base: position 1,734 of record JAJZUK010000053.1, read on the forward strand.
GCCAGGGCGCTGGGCCTGGCCACGCCCAACATCGGCCTGCTGACCAACATCATCTCCTGCCCCGGCGGTGACTTCTGTTCGCTCGCCAACGCCAAGTCCATCCCCTTGGCCGAGGCGATCCAGCGGCGCTTCGACGACCTGGACTACCTGCACGATATCGGCGAGATCGACCTCAACATCTCCGGCTGCATGAATTCCTGCGGCCATCACCACATCGGCCACATCGGCATACTCGGCGTGGACAAGCAGGGCGAGGAGTTCTACCAGATTTCGATCGGCGGCGCGCAAGGCGCGAACGCATCGCTGGGCAAGGTGATCGGACCTGCATTCGCGCAGGACCAGGTGCCCGAGGTCATCGACAGGCTGATCGACGTTTATCTCGCCGAGCGCGAGGGCGAGGAGGAGCGTTTCATCGACACCGTGCGCCGCATCGGCATCGAAATTTTCAAGGAATATGTGTATGGCGCAGATCATCAGGCACGGCAGCGTAAAGCAAGACAATTGGCAGCTGCTTGAGCAGGAATCGATCGGCGCGCTGCCGTTCAGCGGGGACATAATCGTGCCGTTCGGTCTGTGGACAAGTCAGCGTGAGGCGCTGTCGTTTCGCCTTGGGCGCGTCGGCGTGTGGCTGGAAACGGACGCGGACCCGGCTGCGCTCGCGCCCGACCTGCATCGCCTGGGCGCAATCGCGGTGCGCTTTGCCGGTTTTGCCGACGGCCGCGGCTATACGCTCGCGCGGCTGCTGCGCGAGCGCTACGCCTACCATGGCGAATTGCGCGCGATCGGCGACGTCCTGCGCGACCAGCTCTACTACCTCTCGCGCTGCGGCTTCGATGTCTTCGCCCTGCGCGCGGATCAGAACCCTGTGCAAGCGCTCTCCGCCTTCGACGATTTCAGCGAAGCCTACCAGGCTTCGGTCGAGCAGCCCGACCCCCTGTTCAGGCGGCGTTTGCCGCGCAATTCGCATGTCTAATTCGACTATGCAAAGTTCAGTCACGCAGGACGGCACCGCGTTCGACGCGTGGAAACTGCTGACGCTCCGCGCGAACGAATCGCCCGCAACCGTGGCTTTGCCGGTAGGCCCGCTGCTGGTCCCCGTTTCGGTGTGGCACGCGCGCCGGCGCGAACTGATAGAGCGGGAATACGCCCACGGCTGGCCGCTGGGCGTGTGGCTGGCAGCCGGCGAGGGGCCCAGTTCGATCGCGCGCGACCTGGACGATTTCAGCATGATCGCCGTGCACTTTCCCAGCGCGACCGATGGCCGCGGCTGCTTCACGGCGCGCCTGCTGCGGGAGCGCCACCTTTATCGCGGCAAATTGCGCGCCTTCGGCAAGCTGCGGCGCGAGCAGCTGGCCTTCCTGCGCTTCAGCGGCTTCGACAGCTTTCGCGCGCACGCCGAACCGGACGCGAACGCGCCGGTCCGGGCCGCGTACGCTTGCGAGCAGGGCGGTCTGGCGGCAGCCGCGAAGCCGCCGCGCCAGGTCCCATTGCGGCTTGCCCGGTCAGCGACGGCGCGCGCAGCATGAAACGCGACCATCCGTTCGACGTCGACGATGCCGAGCCGCCGCCAACGCTTGCGCGCAAGGTTGCCGCCGCGATCGAACTGCTATGGGACATCGCGCGCAGATTCGATCCCGCAGTGCTTGCCTCCAGCCTGGGTGCGGAAGACATGGTGCTGACCGATCTCATCGCGAAGCACGCGCCTACGATAGGAATCTTCACGCTCGATACCGGACGGCTGCATGCGGAAACCTACCGTCTGTTGCAGCAGGTCACGGATCGATACGATTTGCGCATACGCGTGCTCTATCCGGACGGCGAAGCGCTCGAACGTCTGGTCGCCGACCATGGAATCAACGGTATCTTCAGCAGCGTGACAAGCCGAAAAGCCTGCTGCGAAGTACGCAAGGTGGAACCGCTGCGCCGCGCCCTCGCCAGCAAGCGCGCCTGGATCACCGGCCTGCGCCGCGCTCAAAGCCCCACCCGCGCGAGCCTGCCGCTGCAGGAGCACGACGCGGCGAACGGCCTGGAAAAATTCAATCCGCTCTCCGACTGGCGGGAGCAGGATGTCTGGGCCTACCTTCGTGTCTTCGGCGTCCCCTACAACGAACTTCACGATCACGGTTTTCCGAGCATCGGTTGCGCGCCCTGCACCCGCGCGGTGACGCCGGGCGAGGACATCCGGGCGGGACGCTGGTGGTGGGAGGAGCCGGGCGGAAAGGAATGCGGTCTGCATCTAGCGAGGCGCCGGCGGGCCGCCGCCTGATCCCGCGCGCAACGGAGTACGCACCCTGCATTTGCCGATTTCGCAGCCGGAATCCCTCGATCAGCCACACACTGCTCCTTCGACCATGAATCCCATCCATCACGAAATTTCTGAACTCGCGCGGCGACCGCTGCCCGCTGGCGGCGCGGCCCGCCTCGATCATCTCGACTGGCTGGAATCGGAGGCCGTCTATATCCTGCGCGAAGTCGCCGGCCAGTGCGCGAGCCCGGTCCTGTTGTTCTCCGGCGGCAAGGATTCGGTGTGCCTGCTGCGCCTGGCCGAGAAGGCATTTCGCCCCGGGCGGTTCCCGTTCCCGCTGCTGCACATCGACACCGGCCACAATTACGCGGAAGTCATCGAATTTCGCGACCGGCGCGCGGCGCAATTGGGCGAGCGCCTGATCGTGCGCTCGCTGGAGGACTCGATCCGCCGCGGGACGGTGGCCGTCAGGAGCCCCATTGAGTCGCGCAACAAGCATCAGTCGGTGACCCTGCTCGAGGCCATTGCCGAGTTCGGCTTCGACTGCTGCATCGGCGGCGCACGCCGCGACGAGGAAAAGGCGCGCGCCAAGGAGCGCGTGTTCTCCTTTCGCGACGAGTTCGGCCAGTGGAATCCGAAGAACCAGCGCCCGGAATTGTGGGATCTGTACAACGCGCGCACCTTCAAAGGCGAGAACATGCGCGCCTTTCCGATCTCGAACTGGACCGAGCTCGACGTATGGCAATACATTTCGCGCGAGGAACTGGGGTTGCCCTCGATCTATTTTGCCCACCGCCGAAGAATCGTGCGCCGCGGCGCGGCGCTGCTTCCGGTCACCGAACTCACGCCCGCGCGAGCGGGGGAAGAAGTGGTCGAACTGAGCGTTCGTTTTCGCACCATCGGCGACATTCCCTGCACCGCGCCGGTGGAATCGTGCGCCGATTCGACCGAGAAGATCATAGCCGAGACGGCGACCATCACGATTAGCGAACGCGGCGCGACCCGGCTCGACGACCAGACTTCGGAAGCGTCGATGGAACAGCGCAAAAAGGAAGGCTATTTCTGATGTCCGCCCTCGAAAATCTGTCGATGCCCGATCATGGCCTGCTGCGCTTTCTCACCTGCGGCAGCGTCGATGACGGCAAGAGCACGCTCATCGGGCGCCTGCTCTACGATACCAAGGCGATTCTTGCCGACACCTTGCACGCAATCGAGCGCACGTCCAGACGGCGCGGGATGGGCGGCATCGATCTGTCGCTGCTCACCGACGGACTTTCGGCCGAGCGCGAACAGGGCATCACCATCGATGTCGCCTACCACTATTTCTCGACCGGGCGGCGCAAGTACATCATCGCCGACGCGCCCGGACACGAACAGTACACGCGCAACATGGTCACCGCTGCGTCCACAGCCGACCTGGCCATCATCCTGGTCGATGCGCGCAAGGGCGTGCTGACCCAGACGCGGCGCCATTCCTGCATCGCGCAGCTGCTCGGCATTCGCCATCTGCTGATCGCCGTGAACAAGATGGACCTCGTAGGCTATTCGCGGCCGGTGTTCGAGGATGTCCGGCGGGATTGCCTCGCGTTCGCTGATCGCGTCGGAATCGCGGATGTGCGTTTCGTTCCGCTGTCTGCGCTCCTCGGGGACATGGTCGTAGACCGCGGCGGGCGGATACCCTGGTATCGCGGGCCTACCCTATTGGAAATCCTGGAGACGGCGCCCGGGGCACGCGCCGGTGCCGCCGGGCCGTTCCGCTTCCCGGTGCAGTACGTCTGCCGCCCGCAGGCGGCCAGTGACCCGGAGCTGCACGATTTTCGCGGCTACATGGGCCGCGTGGAGTCCGGCGCGATCGCAGTCGGAGATGAAATCCGCGTATTGCCCGCAGGAGGGACGGCGAAGATAAAGGAGATCCGCTCGGGCGGGCAATCGCTGCCCACCGCCATTACCGCACAATCCGTCACCCTGCTGCTCGAGCGCGATCTCGATATCGGCCGCGGCGACATGATGGTCGGGGCGACAGACGCGCCACAGCCACGCAAGCAGCTCGATGCGATGCTGTGCTGGCTGTCCGAGAGGCCGCTGGCTCCAAACCGGCGCTACCTGCTGCGTCATACGACGCGGGAAGTAAAGGCGTCGCTCGCCGGCATCGCGCGCCGCCTGGACATCAATACGCTGGAGCGCGAGGCCACGGAACAGCTGCGGATGAACGACATCGGCCAGGTGACATTCAAGCTCGCGCAGCCGCTTTGCACGGATGCCTACGCGACCTGTCGTGGCACCGGCGCGTTCATCGTCATCGACGAAGCGAGCAACGATACCGTCGGCGCCGGCATGGTCCTGTAGCCGGTCGCTGCAATCCTCGGACCGGCGCAGCGTTCGGTCGGCTGTTTCTGACCTGCCCGCTGCGTTTCGAAACGGATGCGGAATTCCCGGTCCTCGTCCACGACGACGCGAGGCGGACCGGCACCGCTCCGCCGGAACAGGCCGCCGCGCTTGGCTGGAGCCGTACCAGGCTCTACAATCCGCCGCAGCAGTTCAACAACAGGCGGATCCAGTCCATGTCCGATGATTTTGTCGACTACGTAATGGAGCTGTTCGGGCCGTTCGGCACCGCTACGGCGCGCCGCATGTTCGGCGGCCATGGCGTGTTCCTGGACGGCCTGATGTTCGCCATCGTGTCCGACGACATGCTCTACCTCAAGGCGGACGAAATGAACCGCATCGAGTTCGAGCAGGCGGGCTGCGAGATGTTCGGTTATGCGCGCAACGGCAAGCGCGCGACGCTCGGTTTTTTCCGCGCGCCGGAGGATGCGATGGAATCCCCCGAACTGATGCTGCCCTGGGCGCGCAGCGCCTACGCCGCCGCCTTGCGCGCGAATGCGAAAAAGCAGGCCGCGGCTCAGGCCCGGGACGCGAAGAGGATCGCGCCAGCCAAGCCGGCGAAAGCCAGAGCCGGACCGGCAAAAAAGGAGACGCCCCGGGCGAAGACGACGCGCAAATAGGGGCTCGCATATTGCCCGCACACGGCAACGTGGTTGCGGGCTAAGATAGGCTCCGCATCCCGCACAGGCGGACGACATGAAAAAAAAGCGCTTTGCCCGCCGCGAGGATCTGGGCCTGACGAAGGCGGAATTTGCGATTCTCCGGCGGCTCAGATC
>JAJZUK010000054.1 GCA_021847125.1 Pseudomonadota bacterium
GCAGCGCGGCGAGCGCTCGCGCCTGGCCGATCACGCAGCGGAAGTGCTTTAGATCTTCGGCAATCACAGCTTGAAGCTCATGCACTATGCATCGCCGCAATTGAAGGCAGGCCGCGCCGCATCCGGATTCGCGTCTGCGCTGTTAGCCCTGTGCGGCTTTACACTGGGCGCAGGCGCCGCGCATGGCGACCCGCTCAGGCCCTGGAACGGCGGCGCGACGCCGGCGCTCGTGCTCAAGGACCCGGCGGGCAAGATCTACGATTTGGCTGCTTACCGCGGCAAAGTCGTGCTGGTGAATTTCTGGGCGACCTGGTGCCCGCCGTGCCGCGAGGAAATGCCTTCCATGCAGGCGCTGCGCCAGGAGCTTGGCGGCCGGGGATTCGAGGTGCTGGCGGTGAACCTGAGCGAGTCCGAAGAAAAGATCGCCGCGTTCAGCGACGCCGAACTCATCGATCTGCCTTTCCCCATGGACCGGGACGGCGCGGCAGCGCGGCGCTGGAAGGTGAACATGCTGCCCGCGAGCTTTGTCGTCGACCGCAGCGGCAGGATCCGCTACCACCTCCTGGGCGAAACCAACTGGACCGGAGCGGACGTCAAGCCGCTTATCGAGCGCTTACTCGGCGCCGGCACGAACAGCCGCTCCGCTTCCGCCGCACAATAAACGCCAGCCGCGTCGGCGCAAGGGGCCCAGCGTTCCGCGCGCGCTACAGCCTGCTGTGCGTGCCGTCGCAAAACGGCGCGGTATGCGTACGCTTGCATCCGCACAGCGCTTTTTTCTCGGCCTGGGCAACGCTAAATTTCACCGGCGTGAACGGTCCGCCTTTGTGCGAACCGTCGCAGAAAGGCTGTTTCTTCGACTGTCCGCAGGCGCACCACCAGTAATCGCCAGGGGCCAGGTCCAGGACATAAGGGCTTTTTTGCGGGCAGGCGGGTTCAGCCATACGACCTCCGGGTAGAGTAAGCGCCAAGGCGCGGTGGAAAAAGCCGAGCTTGGTTCAAGACGGTGCGCAGCCGAATTAATACCGCCCTGGATCCGCGTAATTCTCGAAGCGCGTGTACTCGCCGATAAAGGTCAGATTGATGGTGCCGATGGGGCCGTTACGCTGCTTGCCGATGATGATTTCGGCCTTGCCCTTGTCGGCGGACTCGGGGTTGTAGACTTCGTCGCGATAGATGAACAGGATCACGTCCGCATCCTGCTCGATGGCGCCGGATTCGCGCAGGTCGGACATGACCGGGCGCTTGTTCGGGCGCTGCTCCAGGCCGCGGTTGAGCTGCGACAGCGCGACCACCGGCACATGCAGCTCTTTCGCCAGCGCCTTGAGCGAGCGCGAAATCTCGGAAATCTCGGTGGCGCGGTTCTCGCCGACGGAGGTCGAAGACATCAGCTGCAGATAATCGACCACCACCAGGCCCAGGCCGTCGTACTGGCGATGCATGCGGCGCGCACGCGCGCGCAATTCGAGGCAGTTCAAGGCCGGCGTTTCGTCGATATGGATGGGCGCATCGTGCACCCGGCCCACGGCGTCGGTCAGCCGGCTCCAGTCCTCGTCGGTGAGCCGCCCGGTGCGCAGCTTCATCTGGTCCAGCCGTCCGATCGAGCCGAGCATACGCATGGCGAGCTGGGAGCCCGCCATTTCCATACTGAACACGGCCACCGGCAGCCGGTCGTTCACCGCCACATGCTCGGCGATATTGAGCGCGAAGGCGGTCTTGCCCATACTCGGCCGCCCGGCGACGATGATCAGGTCGCCCTGCTGCAGGCCCGAGGTTTTCTGGTCGAGATCGTGAAAACCGGTGGCGAGGCCGGTGATGTCCGAGGGGTTGTCGCGGTGATAGAGCATGTCGATGCGCTCCATCACCTGTGCCAGGATAGGCTGGATCTCCACCAGGCCCTGATGCCCGCGCGCACCGGCCTCGGCGATCTCGAACACGCGCGACTCGGCTTCGTCGAGCATCTGCGCCACATCCTTGCCCATCGGGTTCAAGGCGGTATCGGCAATGCCGGTGCCGACCTCGATCAGGCGTCTCTGGATTGCCCGCTCGCGCACGATCTCGGCGTAACGCCGGATGTTGTGCGCCGACGGCGTGTTCTGCGCCAGCGCACCCAGATAGGCGAGCCCGCCGGTCTTGTCCTTGTCCTCGCTCTGTTCTATCGACTCGAATACCGTGACCATGTCGGCCGGCCGGTTCTTCTCCGTCAGCCGGCCGATGTGGCGGAAAATGCGCCGATGGTCGTCGCGGTAGAAATTGCTCTCCGCGAGAATGTCGGCGACGCGCTCCCAGGCCTGGTTGTCGAGCAGCAGACCGCCGAGCACGGCCTGCTCCGCCTCGATCGAATGCGGCGGCACGCGCAGCTGCGCCAGCTGCGGATCGTTCACGATTTGAGGGTTTGCCTGGGCCATGGGGAAAGAAAAAGTTGACCGCAAATTCTACCAGCACTCTGCGGCTTCAGTATGCGCTTATCGAAGTACGGACCAACGTGAATACTTTAGTACACGGCGCAGCGCGAGGCACGAGCCCTTAAACAGCCCGCGATAGTTTTTGCGTGGGCGGTCCCAGGAATAAAAAAGGCCGGAGTCCCGGCCTTTTTTAATCAACAGCTTGAGCGCTACTCTACCGCTTCGCCCAGCACCGATACGGTGATGTGCACCACCACGTCCGAATGCAGGCCGATGGCGATGGAATTGTCGCCCACCTGCTTCAGCGGACCTTGCGGCAGACGAATCGCAGAGCGCTCGATCGCAAACCCCTGGGCTTGCAGCGCTTCGACGATGTCGTGCGTCGTGACCGAGCCGAACAGGCGTCCGTCCACGCCGGTCTTGCGCGTGATCTGGACCGTCAGGCCGTCGATCTTGGCGCCGAGTTCCTGCGCCGCGGCCAGCGCTTCGTTCTGCGCCTTCTCCAGGTCGCCGCGACGCGCTTCGAACGCGGCGAGGTTTTCAGGCGTCGCCCGCTTGGCCTTGCCGTGGGGGATCAGGTAATTGCGGGCGTAGCCCTCCTTCACCTTCACCACCTCGCCCAGGCCGCCGAGGTTGATCACTTTTTCCAGCAGTATCACTTGCATGGCGTTATTCCTTAGAACCCGTAACAAAAATCATTTTGTTACGGCCGATTTAGGGGAGCACGAGGGGAGGCGCCCCGAAAAGGAAGTCCCCGTAGGGGATATCCCCTCGTATTGTTAGAAACTCTCAGTGCAGGTCGGTGTAGGGCAGCAGCGCCAGATAGCGCGCGCGCTTGATCGCCGTGGACAACTGGCGCTGATAACCGGCCTTGGTGCCGGTGATGCGCGCCGGAATGATCCTGCCGTTCTCATTGATGAAATCCTTGAGTATCTCGATATCCTTGTAATCGATCCACTCGATTTTCTCAGCGGTAAAGCGGCAGAACTTGCGGCGCTTGAATAGCTGGCGCCCGCCTTTCTTGTCGTCTTTCTTGAGATTCTTGCCCTTACCTTTACCTTTGGCGCCTCTTCTTGGGGGTGGCATGTCAAACTCCTTCTACGAATTCAATGTTGGTTGCGTGTAATACCAGCTGCTTGCTGTCGCGGCTTTTGCTGGCAAGGAACCCGGTGACTTTCACCTGCATTCCGAGCTTCGCTGCGGCCATCAGTCGCGCATCGCGCTCGAAGGCCACGCCGGCTACTTCGCATTGCACTGCGCGCATGTTCCCGGCTTCGATCTGCTCGGACGCATGGCTGAGCCTGAAGTTGACCACCGGGATGCCGGCGGGCGTATGGCGCAGCGCGTCGAGTTCGATCAAATTGCCGGACAGCACGAACTGGTTGTCCAAACCGCTCAGGCGGCTGTCGTTGCCGCTGCGGCGGCTTCAGCCGGTTTGGCGGCCTCTGCGGCCTTGGGCGCGTCGCCCGCGAGCACCGAGCGCGACTTCTCTTCCTTCATCATCGGCGAAGGCGTAGTGACCGCGGCCTTCATTTGCACGGTGAGATGGCGCAGGACGGCGTCGTTGAATTTGAACGAGTGCTCGAGTTCGTCCAGGGTTTCCTGATCGCATTCGATGTTCATCAGCACGTAGTGTGCTTTGTGCATCTTCGCGATGGGGAAAGTCATCTGGCGCCGGCCCCAGTCTTCGAGGCGGTGGATCGAGCCCTTGCGGCCGGTGATGGTGCTGCGGTAGCGCTCGATCATCGCGGGCACTTGCTCGCTCTGATCGGGATGGACGATGAATACAATTTCGTAATGTCGCATGCAGTCTCCTTATGGGTTAAGCCTCCCGCCATGCGTAGCGGTGAGGCAAGGTGGGCCGGACCGTCGTACAAGCACAATCCGGCAATTAACGAAAAAGCGTGTGATTGTAAAGGGAAAGTGCCCGCCAAGGCAAGTATTTCTCAGCCCGCGGCGGCGTTGGCCATGCGTCGGCGGCGCGACTCGAACAGCACCACCCCGCTCGCGACCGAGACGTTGAGGCTTTCGACCTGGCCCAGCATGGGAATTTTCACCAGCTGGTCGCAGGTCTCGCGCGTCAGCCGGCGCAGGCCTTCGCCTTCGGCGCCGAGCACCCAGGCGATCGCACCCGGCAGCTGCGCCGCGTAGAGGTCCTCTTTCGCTTCGGCATCGGCGCCCACCACCCAGATGTTGCGTTCCTTCAGTTCGCGCAGCGTGCGTGCGAGATTGGTCACGGCAATGTAGGGCACGCTGTCGGCGGCACCGCTCGCGACCTTGATCACCGCGGCCGACAGGCCGACAGCGCGGTCCTTGGGCGCGATCACCGCATGGCAGCCGGCGGCGTCGGCCACGCGCAAACAGGCGCCGAGGTTGTGCGGGTCCTGCACACCGTCCAGCACCAAGAGCAGCGGCGACTGCTTCAGGCCGTCGAGCAAGTCCTCGAGCGAAACGTGGCGGCGCTGCGCGTCCACCCGCGCGACCACGCCCTGGTGCCTGCCCGGCGGCGCCATGCCGTCCAGGCGCCTTGCATCCACCTGCAGCACGCGCAGCTTCAGGTTTTCGGCGAGTTTGATCAGGTCGCGCATGCGCGGATCGGCGCGCGTCATGTCGCAATAGAGCTCGTGCACGCTTTTCGCATCGAGGCGCAGGCGCGCGGTAATGGCATGAAAGCCGTGGATGAAATTGGTGCTGCTCATACCTCAGCCCCGCCTTTTCTTCTTCGGCGCAGCGTCTTGGGCGAGGCGAAAATCGATCTTGCTCGAATCCAGATCCACGCGCACGAGCTTCACCCGCACGCGATCGGCGAGGCGAAAGCGCCGCGCCGTGCGCTCGCCCAGCAGCTGATGCCTGGCGGCGTCGAAATGATAGTAGTCCTCGCCCAATTCGGAGATATGCACCAGGCCTTCGACGAATACGTCGTCCAGCGCAACGAAAATGCCGAAGCTCGTGACCGCGCTGATCGACCCCGGGAATTCCTCGCCGATGCGGTCCTGCATGTAATAGCACTTGAGCCAGGACTCGACGTCGCGCGTGGCCTCGTCGGCGCGGCGCTCGGTCATGGAGCAATGCTCGCCCAGTTCGCCCCAGTCGCCGGGGGCATAGACCTTGCCCGCGAGCGTGGCATTGATCGCGCGGTGCACCACCAGGTCCGGATAGCGCCGGATCGGCGAAGTGAAATGGGTGTAGGCCTCGTAGGCGAGACCGAAATGACCGACGTTCTCCGGGCTGTACTGCGCTTGTTTGAGGGACCGCAGCAACACCGTCTGCAGCAGCTGAATATCGGGGCGGCCCTTGATCCGCGCGAGCAGCTTGGCGTAATCCTTCGCGTGCGGCGTGTCGCCGCCGGTGAGATCCAGGCCGAATTGCTTGAGGAAGGTTCGCAGCGCTTCCAGCTTCTCCGGCGTCGGCCCCTCATGCACGCGGTACAGCGCGGCGTGCTTGCGGCTCTGCAGGAAGTCGGAGGCGCAGACGTTGGCCGCGAGCATGCATTCCTCGATCAGGCGGTGCGCATCGTTGCGCTGCGTCGCCACGATGTTCTCGATCTTGCCCAGATCGTCGAACAGCATCTGCGTCTCGATGGTTTCGAAATCGATGGCACCGCGCTTCTCGCGCGCCTTCGCCAGCACGTGATACAGCGCATACAGATTCTGCAAATGCGGCACGAGCTGATCCGGCACCGCTTCGCCCTTCGCCGGCTGCAGGCCCAGCGCGGCCGCGACGCGGTTGTAGGTCAGGCGCGCCTGCGAGCGCATGACCGCGGGATAAAAGCGGTAAGGGCCGATTTCGCCCTGCGCGTTCACGCTCATCTCGCACACCATGCACAGGCGGTCCACGTTCGCATTGAGCGAGCACAGGCCGTTGGAGAGCTTCTCCGGCAGCATCGGAATCACGCGGCGCGGAAAATACACCGAATTGCCGCGCTCGCGCGAGGCGAGGTCGAGCGCATCGCCGGGGCGCACGTAATGGCTCACATCGGCAATCGCCACCCACAGGCGGAAACCCTTGCCCTCGCGCTTGCAGTGCACGGCATCGTCGAAATCCCGCGCCGTCTCCCCGTCGATGGTGACCAGCGGCAGTTCACGCAGATCCTCGCGCCCCTTGCAGTCGTTCGGACGCACCTCGTCGGGGAGCTTCTCCGCCAGGCGCATCTCCGCGCTCGAAAACTCGTAGGGCATCTCGTGCTTTCTCAGCGCGATCTCGATTTCCATGCCCGGGTCGGCGTAATTGCCCAGCACTTCGACGATGCGCCCTGCGGGCTGGGCGTTCTTCTCCGGCTGGGCCACGATTTCCACCGTCACCACCTGCCCAGGCGCAGCACCCATGTCCGCGCCGGGCGGGATCAGGATGTCCTGGCTGATGCGCCGGTTCTCGGCCGCGACGAAAGCGACGCCGTGCGGTTTGTGCAGCCGCCCCACCAGGCGCGTGTTCGCGCGCGAAATAATTTCGACGATGGCGCCTTCCGGGCGCCCGCGCCGATCGACGCCGCTCGCGCGCGCCATGACGCGGTCGCCGTGCAGCACCTTGCGCATCTCTTTCTCGGACAGGAACATGTCCGGCCCGCCTTCGTCGGGAACGAGAAATCCGTAGCCGTCCGGATGTCCCTCGACGCGGCCGGCAACCAAATCCAGCTTGCCGGAGACCAGGATCGCGTCGCGCCGGTTGCGCATGATCTGGCCCTCGCGTTCCATCGCGCGCAGCC
>JAJZUK010000055.1 GCA_021847125.1 Pseudomonadota bacterium
TGTCGAAGCATTTCGACCTGCGGCCCAAAGGCATCGTGCAAATGCTGAATCTGCTGCGCCCGATCTACGAAAAGACCGCGGCCTACGGCCACTTCGGCCGCGACGAACCCGAGTTCAGCTGGGAAGCCACGGACAAGGCGCAGGCCCTCGCGGCCGACGCCGGCGTGAAGACGGCCGTTCCGGCCTGAAGCTTCTGCGCCTCAGTACCGACGGGCGGCCTGGTGCCGCCTGTTTTGTTTGCGGCGTCGCTGGCGCCCGGCGGGTCGTTTGCGTTAAAATTCGCCTCCCTCGAGGAGCGTTGCGACGGGCTTCACCGCCCGCCAGGCTCGGGGTGTCAACCGCAACGGCGCTCGCGAACTTTTTTCTAAAACGAAAGGAGCGCGTGATGAACGCCGTAGCGCAAAGCAAGAGCTTCACCGACTGCAAAGTAGCCGACCCGTCGCTGGACGACTGGGGACGCAAGGAAATCCGCATCGCCGAAACCGAAATGCCGGGCCTGATGGCGATCCGCGAGGAATACGCCGCAATACAGCCGCTCAAGGGCGCGCGCATCGCCGGCTCGCTGCACATGACCATCCAGACCGCGGTGCTGATCGAGACCCTGCGGGCGCTGGGCGCCGACGTGCGCTGGGCTTCGTGCAACATCTATTCCACCCAGGACCACGCCGCCGCCGCGATCGCCGCGGGCGGCACGCCGGTGTTCGCGTTCAAGGGCGAGTCGCTGGACGACTATTGGGAGTTCACCCATCGCATTTTCGAATGGGGGGGCGACGAAAAAGCGGGCGGCACGCCGAACATGATTCTGGACGACGGCGGCGACGCCACGCTGCTGGTGCACCTGGGCAGCCGCGCCGAGAAGGACCCCTCGCTCGTCGCCAAGCCGACCAACGACGAGGAAAAAGCGCTGTATGCCTCGATCAAGAAGCGCCTCGCGGCCAAGCCCGGCTGGTATTCGGCCATCGCGAAGAACATCCGCGGCGTCACCGAAGAGACCACCACCGGCGTGCACCGCCTGTACCAGATGGCGAAAGAAGGCCGCCTGCTGTTCCCCGCGATCAACGTCAACGATTCGGTCACCAAGTCGAAATTCGACAACCTGTACGGCTGCCGCGAGTCGCTGGTCGACGGCATCAAACGCGCCACCGACGTGATGGTAGCGGGCAAGGTCGCCGTGGTGTGCGGCTACGGCGACGTGGGCAAAGGCTGCGCCCAGGCGCTGCGCGCGCTGTCGGCGCAGGTGTGGGTCACCGAAATCGATCCGATCTGCGCGCTGCAGGCGGCGATGGAAGGCTACCGCGTGGTCACCATGGACTGGGCCGCGGACAAGGCCGACATCTACGTCACCGCCACGGGCAACGTGAACGTGATCACGCACGATCACATGCAGGCGATGAAGGACCAGGCGATCGTGTGCAACATCGGCCACTTCGACTCCGAGATCGACGTCGCCAGCCTGCACCGGTACAAGTGGGAAGAGATCAAGCCGCAGGTCGATCACGTGATCTTCCCCCCGATGGATGGACGACCGGGCAAACGCATCATCCTGCTCGCGGGCGGGCGCCTGGTGAACCTGGGCTGCGCCATGGGCCATCCCTCCTACGTCATGTCCTCCTCCTTCGCCAACCAGACCCTGGCGCAGATCGAGCTGTGGACCGAGGCGCAGAAGGGCTCGGGCAAGTATCCGGTAGGCGTGTACGTGCTGCCCAAGCACCTCGACGAGAAAGTGGCGCGCCTGCAGCTGAAGAAGCTCAACGCCACGCTCACCGAACTCAGCGAGGAGCAGGCCAATTACATCGGCGTGCCGAAGCAGGGTCCGTACAAGGCCGACGCGTACCGCTACTGAGGATGGGAGGGGGCTCGCCTCCCTCCTGCTTCCCCGCCATGGAATCACAGAAGAAGTATTCCCCGACGTTCAGCTTCGAGTTCTTTCCGCCGAAGACGCCGGAAGGCATGGACAAGCTGCGCGCCACCTGGAGGCAGCTGATCCAGCTCAAGCCCAGGTTCTTTTCCGTCACCTACGGCGCCGGCGGCTCCACGCGCGACCGCACGCTGGAGGCGGTGCTCGAAATCCAGAAAGACGGCGGCAATGCCGCGCCGCATCTGTCCTGCGTCGGCTCCTCGCGCGCCGACCTCGCCGCGACGCTGGCGCTGTATCAGGCGCACGGCCTGCGCCATATCGTCGCGCTGCGCGGCGACCTGCCTTCGGGCGCAGCCGGCGCGGGCGAACTGCGTTACGCCAACGAACTGGTGCAATTCATCCGCGAGACGACGGGCGATCATTTCCACATCGAAGTCGCCTGCTATCCCGAGTTCCACCCGCAGGCGCGCTCGGCCCAGGATGACCTGCGCGCATTCAAGCGCAAAGTGGAGGCGGGCGCAAACGCGGCGATCACCCAGTATTTTTTCAATGCCGACGCCTATTTCCGCTTCATCGACGATTGCGAGGTCCTGGGTATAAGCCTGCCCATCGTGCCCGGCATCATGCCGATCGCGAATTTCTCGCAGCTCGCGCGCTTTTCGGATGCCTGCGGCGCGGAGATTCCGCGCTGGCTGCGGCTGCGCCTGCAAAGCTACGCCGACGACGTCGCCTCGATCCGCAGCTTCGGCCTGGACGTGGTGACCCAGCTGTGCGACCGCCTGCTGTCGCAGGGCGCGCCGGGCCTGCATTTCTACGCCATGAACCAGGCCGGGCTGGTTTCTACGATATGGCAGAGGCTTGGGCTTTAAGCACGTTACAGGCGTAAGCTTCTCACTTCGCCCACAATTCCGACAGCGGTACGGCGTACATCCGCTCGCCGAAACTGGCGGCGACCTCGCCGTCGTAGAGCACGACGCCGGCCGAAAAGTGCTTGCCGGCGCCGTCTTTGAACTTATGCAGGCCGCGGAAGTCGGCGGCGGTTACGGTTGCTCCTGCCTTTACTTCCACACCGGCCAGATCTCCGCCCGGTCGCTCCAGCACCAGGTCGACCTCGAACCCGTCCCGGTCGCGAAAATGATGAAAGCGGATTTCTTCCTCCTGCCAGCTCGCCTGCCGCCGCAATTCCTGATAGACGAAGGTCTCCACCATCTGCCCGAGCAGCGCTCGATCCTCCCACAGCGCCGCGCCGTCCCGGTTCAGCACGGCGCAGGCGATGCCGGTGTCGCCCACGTGCAGCTTGGGCGTCTTGATCAGCCGGCTCAGCCGGTTGCTGTGCCAGGGCGGCAGTTCTT
Organism: Pseudomonadota bacterium; assembly: GCA_021847125.1. Next base: position 3,211 of record JAJZUK010000055.1, read on the forward strand.
CGAGCAGGAAGACGCCTTCCAGCAAAGTCACGTAGTCGCGGATCGTCGGCCGGCTCAACTGCAGCGGCGCGCCCAGATCGCTGATATTGATCAGCCGGGCGGTCTGCGCTGCGGCAAAGTTGAGCAGCCGCGGCAAGGTATCCAGGGAAGCGATGCGCGCCAGATCGCGAACGTCGCGCTGAACCATCGTCTCGACGTAATCGCGGTACCAGCTTGTCCGGCGGCGCGCTGTGCCGCGTGCGAGCGCGGCCGGATAGCCGCCGGCGGCGATCCGGGCGGCGAGTTCCCGGCCCAGGCGCGGACGTTTTTTCGCCGGGAATCGCCCGCCGAACAGCGTCCCGAGGAAATGCGGCCGATGGTCCGCCAACTCGCTTTGCGCCAGCGGGTACAGGCGCTGAATCCCCAGCCGCCCGGCGAGCGAGTCCGACAGCGCGGGCACCAGCAGCACGTTCGCGGAACCCGTGAGCAGGAACCGGCCGGGAGTCCGGTTCGCGTCCACCGCCATCTTGAGCGAGCTGAAAATTCCCGGCGCCCGCTGCACCTCGTCCAGTATGCATTTCGCCGGCAGATCCGCCACGAAGCCGATCGGGTCGGCTCTCGCCGCAGCTAGCGTCACTGCGTCGTCGAAGCTCTTGTACGCGTAGCCCGCCTTGGCGCCCAGGTGCTGTGCCAAAGTGGTCTTGCCGCACTGGCGCGGCCCGTGGATGAGCACCACAGGCGTGTCCGCCAGCGCCTCCTTCAGGCGGGGCTCGGCAAAACGGGGGAAGAAACGTTCAGCGGCCATTGCGGCTGATTGTAAGGTAAGTGTCCGGCTGATTGCAACCTTATGCCCCGGCCAATTGCAACCCGTCAAGCGGCCGCATACCGGGGGAAGGCACAGGCAAATCAACCGGGCCGCGAAGTCCGGACCGTCTGGCACTGCGGCGCAATCCTCATGCCGCGCTTCCTGCCGCGCGCCACGGCGTACAATACGAGCCCGCCCGCCTGACGCTATCCCGGTCGGCGCGCGCCGCTACATCACGTCATTTCACCGGACTGGAGTTCCTGCTTGCAGCTTGTGGAGAGTGAGCCCGGCACCGTCGGCCCCTGCCCGGTCGCGCCCGACGCCTTGCAGGGAATCAAGCGCCAGCAAACCAATTCGGCGCGCTGGAGCGGCGCGAATTGGGACGAGTTTGCCGCCGCGCTGCGCTCGGCGCAGGCCTACCGCGTTCCGGTCACCGTTTGCGGCGGCGGCCCCTCACGACCGAGGGCGAGTCGGTCGCGTTCGGCGGCGTGCTGCTGGACATGAGCGGCATGAGCCGCGTGCTCGCGATCGATGCCGCAGCGCTGACGGTGCGCACCGAAGCCGGAATTTTCTGGCACAGCCTGGCCGAGGAGCTGCGCCGGCAGGATCTGGACTATCTGTCGGCACCGCTCAACCTCACTTCGTCGGTAGGCGGCACCCTGGGCGTGGGCGGCATAGACGTGAATTCGGCGCGCCTGGGCTGCAGTGCCGACCAGGCGCTGGCGCTGCAGGTGGTCACCCCCACCGGCGACATCGTCGAATGCTCCGACATGCACAATGCCGAACTGTTCCAGCGCGTGATCCTCGGCTACGGCCAGTTCGGCGTGATCACCGAAGCCACGCTGCGTATCCGCCGCTACACGCCCCTGCGCATGCATTATTTCTACTACGTATCCCTCGCCACCGCAATCGAGGACCTGCAGCTGCTCGACCGCAACGGCGCGAGCGACTATTCCGGCATTCTCACGATCATGGACCGCGCAGTAAACCTGCTGGTCGCGTTCGACTCGGTCGAACGCGAAGCGCAGTTCATGGCCGAATGGCGCGCACGCCTGCGCGGCTACGGCGAATTCAGTTTCGGCCCGCACATGCTGGCGCGCTACGCCCTGCGCCCGTGGCAACTCGGCGAAGCTTGGTATCTGCTGCGGCGCAAGCGCGAGCTGTTCCCGGAATTGCAGCGCCCGGAGTATATGCGCGACGGCCTAAACGCCGCGTTCGAATGCTAAACTGGCTCACAATGCACATGGCCCGGCCGTTGCCGGTATTCGACCTAGACGTATGAACAAGGTATGAACAAGCTTAGAGGGGGATGTCCCATGCTCCTTCCGAAAGAATTTCCCGAGAAAAAACTCGCGCTTCCGTACTGGTTGCTTTACTGGTCTTGCAAGATCACGAGGAACGATTGGCTCGGTATGTTCTTAATTCCAGTACCGCTTGTCGCGGTGGGTATTGTGCTGCTTTTCTCCGAAGGACAGCTTGCGGACACATCAAGAGGAATGTGGCTCGCGATGCTTTTTACTTCTCTGACATTCGCCATGCTCTATTACGGTCAACACCGAATTCAAGACGTTTTTGATCAAATTCAAGGGATCATCCCGACAACTGAGGGATCGAAGGAGAAAGTGGAGGCGGTGCGCGCCCGGATCTACTCTTATTACAACAACAATTCTTATTACATTGTGAGCGCTATTACGATAGCCATTACGCTCCCAATCATGTACGCGACATTTATCAGCGGATACAAATCAGTTCTTCTTCAAGCTTGGGGGTGGGCCTTTTTTCTCTTTACAGCCTTTGTGGGCGGATACGGAATGGCATGTGCGGTGGCCTTCAACAAAATTGTCAGGGAAGTAGTCGACACTACTCCATTCGAACCCGCCCCCTTTCATCCCGATCTCTTTATGGGCCTAAAGCCCTTGGGAAGTCTCGCTGTAGCTAATGCGCTTGGCGCCTCTTCCAGTTCGCTGCTATTCCCGTTGATTTTCGAGACACTCGACAAAAGCAATTACTCAGCGTTCTTAGGGTACTTGATTTTTGCCATCATAATGGCTGCCCTTATCCTTTCCTTTCTCGGCCCGTTATTTGTCATCAAGAATAAGATTGAAAAAGAGAAGTTTAGCGCCCTAATCGCGCACGAACACGAGTATCAAGAATTGCTCAATAATTACAAGAGATCGCCTACGTCAAACGATAAGGATGTCTTACAGATGCTACTGATCGAGAAGAATAAGCTAGGCGAAATACGCCTCTTTCCTTTTGAGACGAAAATGATGTTTCAAATATTCGTTTCAATTTTGTTGCCAATTGTAATGCTGTTTCTCCAAACGCACCTTTGGAAATAGAGGGCGCGAAAGCCAATTGACAAACATGTTATCTGGGGAATACAAACACGGCGTGCGCCTGCAGCCGCATACCGAGGACGAAGGCTGCGGCGAGAACTTCGGCCCCTCGCTGATCAACCGCTACGTGTTCGGCAAGGGTAATGTGCTGATCACCGGCCAGGCAGCGGGTTTCCTCAACATGATAGGCGAAGGCATGAGCTGCGCGCTGCATTCGGGCGCGATCGGCGGCGAAGCGGTGGTGGAGGCGCGCGCGCGCAACCGCCCGGTGCAGCAGATGTACCGCCGCATGATCGCCTCCGAAGTGCGCCGCACCTCGGACCAGTGGAACCCGCTCAAGATCGCGTTCGAGCGACCGCATGAAGCCGACTTCCCGGCAGCCCTGATGGCGCTGCCTTGGCGCGACCGCGCCAAGGTGTTGCGCGACTTGTGGCGCTTCATCGTGCTGTACAAGGAATTCAAGTGGGGGCGGCAGATGTTCAAGGCCGCGATGCAGCGGCCGCTCATAGGCGGCTATTCGATGCAGCGCTGGCTGTAGCGGGTCGCGCGGTGCGGATCAGCCGGGGCACCGGTCTTTCCGCAGAAAGCGGTATTTTTTCTGGGCAATGCGGGCAGAATGCGCTAGACTGCGCGCCGCCGCGCGCGACCGGACGCGGCCGCCGCCGCAGTCGTCGCCAATCCAGCTTATGAA
>JAJZUK010000056.1 GCA_021847125.1 Pseudomonadota bacterium
GAATATTTTTTGCAGCAGGGCGATGCTCTCGCGCACCGCTCCGGTGTGCGGAAACGGGCCGAAGTAGCGGTGCCGGCCGTCGAGCGGGCCGCGGTGAAAGCCCAGGCGCGCATAGGCGTGCCCGCTCAGCATCAGGTAGGGATAGGACTTGTCGTCGCGGAACAGGATGTTGTAGCGCGGCGCGAGCGACTTGATCAGGTTGTTTTCCAGGATCAGCGCCTCCGCCTCGGAGCGCGTCACCGTGGTTTCGACGAGGGCGACCTGCGTCAGCATCAGGGCGATGCGCGGGCTCGGCACGTTCTTCTGGAAATAAGAACTGACGCGCTTCTTCAGATCGCGCGCCTTGCCCACGTAGAGCACGTCGTTCCTGGCGTTGAGCATGCGATATACGCCGGGCAGATGCGGCAGGCTGACTATCAGCGCCTGGGCGTCGAACGCCGGCGCGGGGTCCGCGGGCGCAGTCACCGTGATTTCAACTCTGCGACGATGTCGCGGAAAACGGCGTGGAACATGGCTTCCGTGAGTCTTTTCGTTTGGGTATTGTAGCGGCTGCAGTGATAGCTATCGTAGAGCCGCATGCCTCCCGGTGCGCCCGGAATCGGCGGCAAGGCATGGACCGCGTGATGGCCGAATCTGAAGCCTGCAGGCTTCAGCCCGCAGGCCATCAACACCGCCTGGTGCGCGACGCTGCCCAGGGCCAGGATCACGCGCGGCGGCCGCGCTCTGAGCTCGGCTGCGAGATAGCGATTGCAGCAGCGGATTTCCTCCGGCAGCGGCTTGTTTTGCGGCGGCAGGCATTTCACCGCGTTGCTGATGCGGCAGTTGGTCAGCACCAGAGGGTCGTCGGCGGCCTCCGAAACGGCGCGGCTGGCGAAACCGAACTGATGCAGGCTGCGATACAGCAGGATGCCGGCATGATCCCCGGTGAACGGCCGGCCGGTGCGGTTGGCGCCGTGCATGCCCGGCGCGAGGCCCACGATCAGCAACCCCGCGGCGGCGTCGCCGAACGCGGGCACCGGCCGCGCGTGATAGTCCGGATGGTCGCGCCGCACCTGATCGAGAAAACCGGCCAGCCGCGGACAGTCGCGGCAGTCGAGGTTGAAGCGGTCGTGCATGAGGTCTGCCTAGGCCGCAGTCGCGGCGAAGCGCATCAACGCAGCTCTTGCTTCCTTCAACCGAGCGCCTTGCCGCGATGCGCGCGGGTCCGACATCGAGCGCTCCCCGCGCATGGTGTCGGCGCGGCGCTGATCCAGCGCACGGGGCGCAAGCCCGGCAAGCAGTTCTTGCGCCGATTGCGGCGCATTGCACAGGAGCACCATGTCGCAGCCGGCGGCAAGCGCGGCCTCGCCCCGCGCCACCACGCCGCCCGCCACGGTAGCCCCCTCCATCGACAGGTCGTCGCTGAATATCATGCCGTCGAACCCCAGATCCGCGCGCAAAATCTGCCGCAGCCATTTCGGCGAAAATCCGGCCGGGTGCGCATCGACCTTGGGATAGATCACGTGCGCCGGCATCACCGCCGACAAGCCGCGCCGGATCAGCTCCCGATACGGAACCAGATCGACCGCCTCGATCTCAGTGTAACTGCGCTCGTCGACCGGCACGGCGAGGTGCGAATCCGCGCGCACGTAACCGTGTCCGGGAAAATGCTTGCCCACGCACGCCATGCCCGCCGCGCGCAATCCCGCGATCAAAGCGGCCGCGAGTTGCGCGATGGCCGCAGGATCGGAGTGCAAGGCGCGATCGCCGATCACGCCGCTCGCGCCGAAATCGATGTCCAGCACCGGCGTGAAGCTGAAATCCACGCCGCAAGCGAGGAGTTCGCTGGCGAGCACAAAGGCGATATCGTGGGCCGCCGACAGCGCGAAGCCGCGATCGCGGTCCCAGGCCTGGCCCAGCCGCCGCATCGCCGGTATGCGCGAAAACCCTTCCTGGAAGCGCTGCACCCGGCCGCCTTCGTGATCGACCGCGACCAGCAGTTCGGGCTGGCGCAGTGAGCGGATCGCCGCCGTCAGCGCGCCCAGTTGCCGCGGCGAGCGGTAGTTGCGCGAAAACAGGATGACGCCGCCGACCAGCGGGTGGCGCAGCATTTTGCGCTCGGCCGCAGTCATTTCCGTCCCGGCCAGGTCCAGCATCACGGGACCCAAAGCGCTGTCGCCCGTCACCTGCGCTCCTCGCCTTCCAGAATCACGAAGGCGCACGCCATTTCTATTTCGTCGCTCAGGCTCAGGTGCGCCCGGCTGATGCCGCGCTGCTCGAGCAAGGCGGCGAGCGGTTCGGAAAATTTGAGATAGGGCTTGCCTGAGCCTTCGTTGGCGACGCTGACGTTATGCCAGTTCACCGGAAAGTGTATGCCCGTGCCCATGGCCTTCGAAAACGCTTCCTTGGCGGCGAACCGCTTGGCGAGGTAGTGGGCGGGCTTCCCATGCGCGATGTAGCGCTGGTACTCCTCCTCCACCAGGACGCGCCGGGCGAAACGGTGGCCGAAGCGCGCCAAGGCGCGCTCGATGCGGCGGATGTCGATCAGGTCGGTGCCGGTGCCGAGGATCACGCGCGCCGGGCTTCGGTCATCAGCCGTTTCATTTCGCGCACCGCCGCCTCCCAGCCGGTGAAAACGGCGTGCGCCACGATCGCGTGGCCGATATTGAGTTCGGCTATGCCGGGCATGGCCGCGACCTGCCCGACGTTGTCGTAGTTCAAGCCGTGCCCGGCGTTGACTTTCAGTCCGATGCGGTTGCCGTATTCGACCGCCTGGCAGATATGCCTGAACTCGGCCTGCTGCGCTTCTCCCGCGGTGTCGGCGTAGCGGCCGGTATGCAGTTCGATCACCGGCGCGCCGGCCGCCTTGGCCGCGTCGATCTGGCGGGTATCGGCGTCGATGAACAGCGAGACGCGGATGCCGGCGCCGCCCAGCATGCGGCAGGCCGCGCTGACGCGATCGAACTGGCCGGCGACATCCAGGCCGCCCTCGGTGGTCAGTTCCATGCGCCGTTCCGGCACCAGGCAAACATCGTGCGGGTGCACGCGCAGGGCGATCTGCAGCATTTCCTCGGTTACCGCGGACTCCAGGTTCATGCGTTTGCGCAATTGCGCACGCAGCACCTCGACATCGCGATCCTGGATATGGCGCCGGTCTTCGCGCAAATGCAGGGTGATGGCGTCGGCGCCGGCGTTCTCGGCCAGCAGTGCGGCGCGCACCGGATCCGGATAAGCCGTGCCGCGCGCCTGGCGCAGCGTGGCCACATGGTCGATATTGACGCCGAGTTCGATCACAGTTGTCGCAGCTCCTCGAATATGCGCCGGCTGTTGAGCGGTTTTTGCTCCAGGCGATGTCCGATCAGCAGGCGCATCAGCGCCTTCGCCTGCTGCAGCGTCGTCGGATCGCTGTAATCGTCGTGCACGATGTCCAGCAAGGTCTGTCCCGACAGCACCAGTCCCGCAGGCGCGGCGCCGTTCACCGCCACCGGCCCGCGTTCGGGTTCGTAGGCATAGGACCGGGACGGATCGATCTCGCCGCCGCTGACGCTGTCGCGATCCAGCGCCAGTGCATAGCCCAGTTCGCGCAGCAGCGCTTTTTCGAAGCGGCGCAGCACGGCGCCGGGCTCGGTATCCTCGGCCAGGCGCGCAAGCGCCGCCTGGTAGTCCAGGAACAGCTGCTCGTGCGCGTCTTCGCGCGGCAGCAGTTTCAGCAGCAGTTCGTTGAGATAGAAGCCGCACAGCAGCGCCTTGCCTTGCAGGCGCTGCTGCCCGCCCTGCCATTCCGCGCGCAGCAGCAGGCGCAGCTCGCCGCGGCCGGACCAGGAGAGCCCCAGGGGCTGGAATGCCATGATGCTGCCGCGCATGGCCGAGCGCGGGCGCTTGGCGCCGCGCGCCACCATGGCGACGCGGCCGTGCGACCGGGTGAACGCCTCGACCACCAGGCTGGTCTCGCGGAACGGATAGGTATGCAGTACGTACCCGGGCTGGTTGTCCTGGCGGGCGCGCGCGCTCACGGCTCGAATCCGAGATTCTTCAGCGTGCGCTCGTCGTCGGCCCAACCGTGCTTGACCTTGACCCAGATCTGCAGGAACACCTTGCCGCCGAACAGCTTTTCCATGTCGCGCCGCGCGTCGGAACCGATCAGCTTCAGCTTTTCCCCGCCTTTGCCTATGACCATCGCCTTGTGGCTGGCTTTGTCGACGACGATGGCCACGTGGATGCGGCGCAGCTTGCCTTCGGTCTCGAATTTTTCGACGCTGGTGCTGGCGCCGTAGGGCAATTCGTCGCCCAGCTGGCGGAACAGCTTTTCGCGCACCAGTTCCGCCGCGAGAAACCGCTCGCTGCGGTCGGTGATCTCGCCCTCCGAATAGATCGCCGGCTGCTGCGGCAGGTGCGCTCGCAGGGCCTGCAACAATGCCGCCGTCTGCTCGCCGCTCTTGGCGCTGACTGGAACGATGTCGGAAAAAGCGTGCTCCGCCTGCAACTGTGCGAGCAGAGGCAGCAGGAGATTCTTGTTCTCCAGGCGATCGATCTTGTTCAGCGCCAATACCGTCGGGCGCCCGGCCGGCAGCAGGCCGAACACCTGGCGGTCTTCCCGGCTGATGCGGCCGGCCTCGATCACCACCAGGATCGCGTCCACGTCCTGCAGCGTCTGGGTGATGCTGCGGTTCATCAGGCGGTTCAGGACGCTGGCGTTCTTGGTCTGGAAACCCGGCGTGTCGACGAACACGTACTGGGTATCCGCGCTGGTAAGTATCCCGGTGATGCGGTGGCGCGTGGTCTGCGCCTTGCGCGAGGTGATGCTTACCTTCTCCCCGACCAGGTGGTTCAGCAGCGTAGACTTGCCCACATTGGGGCGGCCGATGATGGCGATGGTGCCGCAGCGAAAGTCGGCCGGTTTCATCTTGTCGTCTGCGCGAACGCAAGCTGCGCGGCTTCCTGCTCGGCGATGCGCCGGCTGGCGCCGTAGCCGGTGGTGCGGATCGCCAGTTGCGGAATATGGCACTCCACCTGAAACAGCTGCTTGTGCGCAGCGCCTTTGGTGGCGACGACGGCATACTGCGGCAGCGGGATCTTGCGCGCCTGCAGCAGTTCCTGCAGCAGCGTTTTCGGGTCCTTGCCCAGGGTCTGCGGGTCCAGGTGCTCAAGCAGCGCGGCGTACTGGCCGTGAATCACGCCCTGGGCCGCAGCGAAACCGCCGTCCAGGAACACCGCGCCGAACAAGGCTTCCAGGCCGTCTGCCAGAATGGAGGGACGGCGGAAACCGCCGCTCTTGAGTTCGCCTTCGCCCAGATTCAGGTAGCTTCCCAGTTCCAGCTGCTGCGCCAGTTCCGCCAAAGTTTCCTGCCGCACCAGGTTGGCCCGCAGGCGCGACAGCTCGCCCTCCTTCAGCTCGGAGAAGCGCTGGTACAGTTCATGCGCGATGCAGCAATTGAGGATGCTGTCGCCGAGAAATTCGATGCGCTCGTTGTTCGCGACGCCGTGGCTGCGATGGGTCAGCGCCTGCTGCAGCAGGGACGCCTGCGCGAAGCTGTATCTCAGCTTTCGCTGTAGCGGCCCGTAGTCCATGATGCCGGAGGGCTGGGCTATTGTTGGTCCACGCGGCCGCCGCCGGGCGCAGTGCTGGCAGCAAAGTCGATCAGCAGCGAGACGTTGGCGAACAGGGGGATGCGCTTTGCGTAGGCGAAAGCAATAACCAGATCGCCGCCGTCCTTGCTGATGTCCAGGTCCCCGCCGGTGAGCACGGTAATATTGTCGATGTTGGCGCGGCGGTCGAAAGCCTTGCGTATATCGACGACGCTGCCGGCCCGCCCTTCGCTGCCGGCGATGGCGACAATGGCTTTCCTGGCGGTGTCGAATTCCATGTAGGCTGGTCCGACTTTCATGCCGCCCACGGCGGCCAGTGCGAGCACCACGCCGATCAGGAAGACCACCAGAAAACTCACCCCACGTTGCTTGTTGCGCATGATTGCCTTGCTCCCTAATTGAATCGTCCGAAGCGCCTCAGTTCGCTGAAATTGAACCAGATGAAAAATGCCTTGCCGACGATATTGGCTTCGGGCACGAAGCCCCACACGCGGCTGTCGCTGCTGTTGTCTCGGTTGTCGCCCATCATGAAATAATGGCCGGCCGGCACCGTGCACGTGAAGCCGTTATTATTGTAAATGCAATTTTCCCTCTGCGGGAATTGTTTTACATAGGGCAAACCAGCCGGCTCGCTGGCATCCACCAGGATCGGGTGCGAGGTCTTTCCCAGCGTCTCGGTATATTGTTTCAGGTACTCTATTTTTTCCTTGAGCAGATAATCGCCCGCCTCCTTCAGCGGCACTTCCCCGCCGTTGATGCTGAGACGCTTGTTCGCATAAACCACCTTGTCCCCGGGCAGGCCGACGACGCGCTTGATGTAGTCGACCGAAGGATCCTCCGGGTAGCGGAACACCATCACGTCACCGCGCTCGGGTTCGTTGACGTCGACGATCTTCTTGTTGATCACCGGCAGGCGGATGCCGTAGGTATATTTGTTGACCAATATGAAATCGCCGACCAGCAAGGTCGGAATCATCGAACCCGATGGAATCTTGAACGGCTCGACCAGGAAGGAGCGCAGCATGAATACGATCAGGATCACCGGGAAAAAGCTCTTCGGGTATTCGATCCACCATGGCTCTTTCGCCCCGGCGGCGCGATGCTTGCCGAAATACAGCGCATCCATCGCAGAAACAATGCCGGTGACCACCAGCAGGCTGAACAGCAGCAATGCGAAATTCATTTGTCTTCCTATGCCCCGCGATCTGAATCGCGTCTATATGTTGTTACAGTATTACGGTGCTGCGCGAACAATGGATCGACCAACTTGCGCGGACGGCGCCCCGTCCGCGCGGATCGCTGATTGCGCACGGACGAAAAGCCGTCCGTGCGCAATCAGCGATCTTGTATCAAAGCCACCCCAAACCGTCCTTGCTTTTAACCATAACCGTGTTTTTTGTACGGATACGCTTTTCATCCGTACA
>JAJZUK010000057.1 GCA_021847125.1 Pseudomonadota bacterium
CGAGTCGCAGCTGGCCCAGACCCGGGTCGACCTCGACCGCACCATCATCCGCGCGCCGGTCGATGGCGTGGTGATCAAGCGCAGCGTGGACGCCGGGCAGACCGTGGCGGCGAGCCTGCAGGCGCCCGAGCTGTTCCAGATCGCGCAGAATCTGCGCGAAATGCAGGTCGAAGCCTCGATCGACGAGGCCGATATCGGCCGCGTCAAGGTCGACCAGAACGCGACCTTCAGCGTCGACTCGTTCCCGGGCCGCACTTTCAGAGGCAAGGTGATGCAGGTGCGCAAGGCTGCGCTGGTGGTGCAGAACGTGGTCACCTACATCGTGGTGATTTCGGCGGCCAATCCGGATCTGCAGCTGCTGCCGGGTATGACGGCGAATGTGCGCATCACCACCGACCAGCGCGACAGCGTGCTCAAGCTGCCCAATGCGGCGCTGCGCTTCCGGCCCGCAGGTTTCAGCGAAACACCCGGCGCGCCGGCTGGCGCTGCCCCGGCGCCGGCGGCCGGCGCCGGTCCGGGCGCGAACAGCGGACAGCAATTGCGCGCGCGCCTGGTGAGCGCGCTCGATCTCGACGCGGACCAGCAGGCGAAGCTGGATCCGATCTTTGCCGACCTGAGGCAGAAGCTGGGCGCGCTGCGCGAACTGCCGGAAGCCGAGCGCGCCAAGGCCGGCGAGCGCGCGCGCGGCGAGATGCGCGCCAGGATCATGGAACTGCTCAAGCCGGAACAGAAGCAGAAGTACGAAGAAATCATCGCCGAAACCGCCGGCCGCGCAGCCGGCGCGAGCGCGAGCCGCGGGCGCGTGTTCCTGCCCGCCGGCGACGGCCCGCCCAAGATGGTCAGCGTGCGCACCGGCCTGTCCGACGGCAGCATGACCGAACTGATGGGCGGCGATCTCAAAGAAGGCGACCAGGTCCTCGTCGGCACTGCGCAGGCGGGCGCAGGCGCCGCGCGACCGAGCGGGCCGCGCCTGCCGTTCTGATCCTGAGCGCGATCGATGCGGACCTCATCCCGGCACCTGCGCAAACCCGCACATCGCCCGGCACGCCTGCGGGACGGGGGCGCGACATGACTGACGCGCTGATTCAGACCTCGGATCTGGTCAAGGAATACCTGGTCGGCGAACAGACGGTCGCCGCGCTGCGCGGCGTGTCGGTGTCCATTGAACAAGGGGAATTCGTCGCCGTCATGGGACCCTCCGGCTCGGGCAAGTCGACGTTCATGAATCTGATCGGCTGCCTCGACAACCCCACCCGGGGCGGCTACCTGCTCGCCGGCGAAAAGATCTCGGCGCTTTCCGGCGATGCGCTGGCGGCGATCCGCAACAAGCGCATCGGCTTCGTGTTCCAGCAGTTCAACCTGCTGCCGCGCACCACGGCGCTGGACAATGTCGAGCTGCCGCTACTCTACGCCGGCGTGCACGCTGCCGAGCGCCACGAGCGCGCGAAAAAGCGGCTGGCGGAAGTCGGCCTCGCCGACCGCGTGGACCACCACCCGGCCCAGCTCTCCGGCGGCCAGCAGCAGCGCGTGGCGATCGCGCGGGCGCTGGTCAACAACCCGGTGCTGATCCTCGCCGACGAGCCGACCGGGGCGCTCGATTCGCGCACCAGCCTCGAGGTCATGGCGCTGCTGCAAAAGCTCAATCGCGACGGCATGACAGTGGTCATCGTCACCCATGAGCACGACATCGCCGCCTTCGCCCGGCGCAACATCCATTTTCGCGACGGCCTGGTGGTCGAGGATCACGCCGTGCAAAACATCACCGACGCCGACGCATTGATGCGCCAAGCCGCGGTGCCGGCCGGGGCCTGAGCCATGGATCTGCTCGCCACGCTTCGCATCGCCCTGCGAGCGCTGAAAGTCAACAAGCTGCGCTCCACGCTCACCATGCTCGGCATTATCATCGGCGTCGGCGCCGTGATCACCATGATCGCCGTCGGCGGCGGGGCGCAGGCGCGCGTCGAGGAGCAGATCAAGAGCCTGGGCTCCAATCTGATGATCATCATTCCCGGCTCGACCACCTCGGGCGGGGCGCGCATGGGCGGAAGCTCGGCGCAGACCCTGACCGAGGACGACGCCTGGGCGATCACGCGCGAAGTGCAGGAGGTCCAGGCATCGGCCCCGTCGAACCGCGGCACCGGCCAGATCATCGCGGGGAACAGCAACTGGTCCACGGTGATTTATGGCATAACGCCCGAATACATGGAAGTGCGCGACTGGCCCATCGTCTCCGGCCGCGGCTTCGAACCCCAGGAGGTCAGCGGCGCCGGCAAAGTCGCGCTGATCGGCCAGAGCGTGGCGAAACAGCTGTTCGGCGATGCCGATCCGGTGGACCAGCAGATACGCATCCGCAAAGTCCCGTTCACCGTCATTGGCATGCTCGACAAGAAAGGCCAGAGCATGATGGGGACGGACCAGGACGACGTCATCCTGGTGCCGCTGGCGACTGCGCGGAACCGCCTGTTCGGCAACCCCCAGGGCAAGCTGCGCCGCGTCGGCGTGATCTCGGTCAAGGTGCGCGACGGCCAGAACATGAAAGACGCCGAAGACCGGATTCGCGAGCTGATGCGCCAGCGCCACAAGCTGCAGCCGGGCGCGGAGGACGACTTCACCATCCGCAACCTGACCGAGATCCTGCAGGCGCAGGAGGCCTCGAGCAAGGTGCTGACCCTGCTGCTCGCGGCCGTCGCCTCGGTGTCGCTGCTGGTCGGCGGCATCGGCATCATGAACATCATGCTGGTATCGGTGACCGAACGCACGCGCGAAATCGGCCTGCGAATGGCGGTCGGCGCGCGCGGCAACGATATCCTCAAGCAGTTTCTGGTCGAAGCGGTGACCCTGTCCTTGATCGGCGGGCTGTTGGGCATTACGCTAGGCCTGGTCGGCTCGCTCGCCATCGGGCAGTTCGCCGGCTGGCGCACCAGCCTGTCGCCCGCGTCGGTAGTGCTCGCAGTCGGCTTTGCCGCGGCGATCGGAATATTTTTCGGCTTCTATCCGGCGCGCAAGGCCTCCCGGCTGTTGCCGATCGAAGCCCTGCGTTACGAGTAAGCCATGCGCGCCTGCGCCGGACGCGCTCGACACGCCGCTACGGTTGCGGGCCGATTCGATCCCAGGCTGACCGCTTGCGAGCGTACTCCCCAGGGCCATCCTTCCCGGACAAAGGACAGGGTGTGATCACGATCGAACAGCCGCAGGTCACGTTTGCGTTGTTTGCCTACAACCAGCAGCCGTTCATCGAGGAGGCTGTCGCTGCGGCCTTGGCCCAGACCTACGCGCCGCTGGAAATCATTATTTCGGACGACTGCTCCACCGACCGGACCTTCGACCTGGTCGAGCAGCGCGTCAGGGATTACCGCGGGCCGCATCGCATAGTCTTGAACAGAAACGCGTCCAATCTGGGCATCGCCCGTCACGTCAACAAAGTCATGCAACAATCGAGCGGAGAACTCATCCTGCTCGCCGCCGGCGACGACGTGTCGGAAACCAACCGCACCAGCGAGGTGGTCCGCTATTGGCTCGCCGGCGACAAGGCGCTGGACGCGATCTGGAGCGATGTGCGCTTTATTGACGAGCATGGCAAGCCGGGCGCAACGCTGCGCAGCCCGGTATCCGATGCACCCCTGGAAGCGCAAATTGAAAACATGGTCCCCGCCTTGCTAGGCTGTTCGCACGCAACCACCAGGCGGCTGTTTCTCCAATTCGGTCCGCTGCGCGAAGATCTGAGCTACGAAGACCGCGCGTTCGCGTTCAGGGCCTTGTGCGCCGGCGGAGTCGGACGCATAGAACAAACGCTGGTCCGCTACCGGGTTCATGCCGGCAATGTTTCCGACGGACTGCGGGTCTCGGCGACCAAACCGGACCCGGAGCGCAGGCTCAATTTTCATCGCCTGCACTTGCAGCGCCAACTGGCCGTGTTCCTGGGGTATCGAGAGGATCTAGGGAAGATTGATACGAGTCTCCATGATGCGTCGCGGCTGCATCGCGTCGAGGCGGCCGTAAGACTGGCCATCGCGGAGAACGCCATCGAGCGGCGGATTCATTCGGCCAAGCTCGGCGACAGGCTGTCCGGTTTCCGTCTAGGCTTTTTTCGCCGGGGGCCCTCGGCAAGACGCCGCGCGCGCTATGTGCTGACTTTGCTCAGTCCGCGCCTGTGGTTTTTCCTTTCCGGCACCTCGATCATGAACTGGGTGCGCAACACATGACCGTCAGGACTGCGCCCCCCGCCGTCAGCGTTATCGTCACCTGCCACAACTACGGCCATTTCCTGGCCGAAGCGCTGGAAAGCGTACGCGCGCAGTCCAGTCCGGATTGGGAATGCATAGTCATCGACGATGGCTCGACCGACGATACCAGGGAGGTGTCCGACCGGTTCATCAGCATGGACCCGCGCTTCCGCTACCTGCACCAGCCGAATCAGGGACTCAGCTCGGCCAGAAACGCGGGCCTTGACGTCTGCACCGGATCCTATGTCCAGTTCCTCGATGCAGACGACAGGCTCGAACCGAGAAAGCTGGAAGCGCAGGTCGCATATTTGAAGCAACATCCCGAAACGGATATTGTCTACGGCGATGTGCGCTACTTCAATGAAGCGCATGCGCTGCCTCTTGCCAATGACCTGAGCCAGGACGGCCGGCAGGCGATGGCCCGGGTGTCGGGCTCGGGCCCCGCGGTCTTGCACGCGCTCGCACGGGGCAACATCATGGTCGTCAATGCCGCGTTGCTTCGTAAGACGGTGATCGACGACGTAGGACGGTTCGACCAGGACTTGTGGGGTCACGAGGATTGGGACTATTGGATACGCTGCGCGCTCGCCGGGAAGCGCTTCCAGTACCTGGAGGAAGACGGTGCGCTCGCATTGGTGAGGGTACACGCCCGCAGCATGAGCCAGAATGTAGCGCCGATGCTGAGGTCCAACATCCAGGTCCGGCAACTATGGCTGCATGCACTTCCGCCGGACTTGCGCAAAGAAAGCTGTTATCGCATCGGCGTTCTGTACCTGGAAATCGCCAAATGGGAATTCGGCAGCGGGAGGCGGCTGTCCGGAATGCAGCAGGCGGCCTTGGCCCTGTGGCAGTCGCACGCGAGCATCCGCGTCGTTCTGCGGCTCATTTGGCTGTTGCTTCCGCAAGCCGTCGCCCGCAGACTTGAACTGGCGGCCAGACGGCTGCGCATCCTGACTTAGACCCCGCTGCGCTGCTCATGACAACCACCATTTCAGTCGCCCTCTGCACCTACAACGGCGCGCGCTTTCTGCCGCAGCAGCTTGCCAGCATCGCGCTGCAAACCCGCGCGCCGGACGAACTGGTGATCTGCGACGACGGTTCCACCGACGAAACCCTGCGCATCGCGCGCGATTTCGCCGACACCTGTTCCTTCAAGGTCCGAATACAGGTCAATGCGCGAAATATCGGTTCGAGCAAGAACTTCGAGCAGGCTATCGGGCTTTGCACCGGCGATGTCATCGCGCTGGCCGACCAGGACGACGTCTGGCGTTCGGACAAGCTGGCGTGCATAGCCTCGGCTTTTGCCCGGGCTCCCGACCTTGGCGCGATATTTAGCGACGCCCTGTTGATCGACATGCACGGCGCGAGGCTGGGCAGCAGCCTGTGGGGTTCGGTCGGGTTTTCCAGATCCCTGCGCAGCGCCGTTCAGGCCGGACAGGGCTTCGACGTATTGTTGCTGGGCAATTTCGTGACCGGCGCGACGCTTGCGTTCCGCGCAGTCTGGAAAAATTTGCTGCTGCCCGTTCCGCCGGGTTGGGTGCACGATTACTGGATCTCGCTGCTGTCGGCAGCGGCCTCCCGGCTCGACTGCATCGATGCGCCCCTGATCGAATACCGCTGCCACCCCGCTCAGGAGCGCGGTGTCCGGAACCGGGGTTTGGCGGAACGATGGCGTCAATTCAACGCGCTCGACGATGCAGCCTATCGCCTAGCGGCGGCGATGCGCCTGGAGCTCGCCGCGCGCTTGCGCAGCTATGACGCCCTCCGGCTGGCCGACCCGATCGCAAAGTGCGTAGCCATGGCGGCGCACCTGCAACGCCGCGGCGATCTGCCGAGCAACCGGCTGCTGCGCATGACCACGATCTGCAGGGAAACCGCCAATGGCAATTATTTTCGCCATTCGTCCGGGCTGAAGAGCATCCTGCGTGACCTTCTTGCGTCCTACTGAATTGTCGGCGATCTTTTCCATTGCCGTTGGCGGGCTACAAACATGAAACTCTCCGTGGCGATGTGCACCTGCAACGGCGCCCCGCATCTAGGGCAGCAACTCGACAGCATCGCCGCGCAATCCAGACTGCCTGACGAGCTGGTCGTCTGCGACGACGGATCGCAGGATGCCACCGTCTCGGTCCTGGAGCAGTTCGCCGCCTGCGCGCCGTTCCCGGTACGCATCCACCGCAATCCGGTCAATTTGGGCGTAAGCGCCAATTTCAGCCAGGCGGTCGGCTTGTGCTGCGGTGATTTCACCGCTTTGTCCGACCAGGACGACGTGTGGCTCCCGCACAAGCTCGCCCGCGCCGAAACTGCGATCCGTCAAAGTTCCGACCCGGCCGCCACCCTGTATTGCTCGCGCCTGCAGTATGTCGATGCGAGCCTCACCCCGCTGGGCCTGTCGCCCATTCCCACTGCCGTCGGCTTTCGCAACGCGGTCGTGGAAAACATTGCCACCGGCTGTTCGGTGGTCTTCGGTCCGGACATACGGCGCCGCCTGCTGCAAGCCGCGGCCGCGGACATGCTGATGCACGATTGGTGGGCTTATCTGCTGGCTTCGGCCTACGGCCAGGTTGCCTACGACCCGACCCCGACCGTGCTCTATCGGCAGCACGGCGGCAACGTCGCCGGGTGGGAACCCAGGCCGCTGAAACTATGGCATCGCACCAGGTCCCTGGCCCGGCGTTTGCTAACGGAACG
>JAJZUK010000058.1 GCA_021847125.1 Pseudomonadota bacterium
CCTTCATCGATTCAGCGAGATATTTTGTGGCATAGGGCGTGACCTCGGCTTTCCCGGTGCCGACGAATACATTGTCGTACTCCTCCTTGGCCGCTTCCGCATCCATCGCCGCCGCCGCCGCGATCAGCGACTTCCAGGCGAGGGCGAGGGAAATATTTTCGCCCTCCCCGGCCATTTCGTCGGCGCCGGCGATCGCGGCGAGCAGGCCGGCGTCCGGCCCGGCATAGAACAGGCGCGCAATCAGGGCATAGAAATCGGCGCGCGCGCGGTCCTCCGGCGACAGCGCCGAACCGGCTTGCGCCAGGTCTATTCTGGCGCTCATGGTTTGATCCCGAAAATGGTCTGCTCGTTCTTGTTTTCCATCATGTCGACGACGCGGCAGTCGGCGCACATCTGCAGCCGCGCGAGGCCGCCACCGGCGAACATCGAGTGCGTTCCGAGCTTGCCCAGCATGTTGTCTACCATCCGCTGGTTGCCGAAGGGCTTGCCGCAGCGCACGCAATTGAATGCCGCCGCTTCATGCAGTACTTGTTCCGTCTTGGCCTGCGGCGAAAGCAGCAGGCGCGGCGCCAGCGTGACCGATTTCTCCGGGCAGGTGCTGACGCACAGCCCGCATTGCACGCAATTGCGTTCGATGAATTTGAGCATCGGCTGGTCGCGGCCATCGACCAGCGCCGAAACCGGACAGGCGCCGACGCAGGCCATGCACAACGTGCAGGTGTCGCGGTCGACCTTGACCCGGCCCCAGGGTGCGCCGGCCTCCAGCGCAATTTCCTGTTGCGGCGCGCTCGCGTGGCGCACCAGGTGCTCGATGGCGAATTCCAGTGAACTGCGCTTTTCCTGCCCCAGATTGAAGCTCGCCGCGGCGGGTACCGTCGTGGCCGGCGCCAGCGCCCAAACTTCGCGCTCGAGCAAAGCCGCCTCCTGGATGGCGAGCAGCTTGAAGTGGACGCCGGCATAGCCCAGCGCGCTGGCTATGGTCTGCGCATGGCGCATTTGCTTTTCCACGGCCGGTCCGTATTCATCGGCCTCCTGCGCGCTCGCCAGCAGCACCACCTGGCTGGCGCCGTAGGCCAGTGCGCCGAGCAGCACCTCCATGCCGAGCGCTGCGACGCTGTGGACTTCCAGCGGGATCACCCGCGCCGGCAGGCCGCCGCCTTTCCCGGGTCGCGCGCGGCGGCCGATGTTCAAGATCAGTTCCCTGCTCTCGCCCGCGTTATGGAACAGGATGCAAGCGTCTTTACCGCCCGCGCCGCGATAGGTGCCGAGCAATGTCTTGAGCCTGCGGCCGAGGTCGGCCACGCGCGGATAGGCATGGGTCATCGCGCCCGAGGGGCAGACGGTGGCGCAGCCGCCGCAGCCCATGCACAGATACGGTTCCACCTTGATGTGATCGCCGTCGGCGGCGATCGCCCCGGTGGAACAGGTGTCGATGCAATTGTTGCAGCCGGCCTTGCCCGAACGGCTGTGGGCGCAGATCTTGGCGTTGTAGACGAAATATTTCGGCTTCTCGAACTCGCCCACCAGCTGCGCCAGCCGCACCGCGGCCATCGCCTGCTCCAGCGGGTCGCGCCCCGGCGCGAGGTAGCCCTGCGGCGGCTGCGCCAGCCTGATGGCGGGTGCCGCGCCCAGGTCGAGCACCAGGTCGAAGCGTTCGCTGCGCGCACGCCCGGTGCGCTCGAAATCGATGGCGCCGATGTCCGCGCAGGCCTTGACGCAGGCGCGATGCGATTTGCATTTGGCCAGATCGACCTGGTAGCCGAAGTCGATGGCCTGCTCCGGGCAGGCGTGGATGCAGGCATTGCAGCGCGTGCACAGTTCCAGATCGATAGGATTGACCTGTTCCCACGCGACCTCGAACGCGCCGAGATAGCCGCTGACGGACTTCAGTTTTCCCGACCAGATCGGGTAGCCGCGCTCGCCCGCGAACTCCGCCCCTGCCCCGCCGGCATCCGCGTCATCGGTTACGAGCACGCTCACCTCGAGCTGCTCCTTGAGCCGCTCCGCCCATTGCACCGCGGCTGCCGCGGGCCCGACGATGAGCAGCTGCCCTTCCGAGCGGTAGCTGACGCTGGGCATCGGTTCGGGCTCGGGCAGGCAGGCCAGCGCCAGCAAAGCCGCGATCTTGGGCGTCGCCTGCCTGGATTCACCGGCCCAGCCGGCGGTCTCGCGGATATTCACGAACTTCAGCGCGTGCCCGGCGCCGGCCTGCTGCGCCAACTCGGCAAACAGCGGCGCCTCCTGGGTACAGGCCACCACGCAGTCGCCGCTCGCGAGTGCTTCGTTAAACGCGCCGGCTTCGCGCCGGCACAGTTCGGTATGGATGGGAATGGGCGCGTGCAGCTGCAATGCAGCCGCCAGGCCCTTGCCGTCCAGGGCCATGGTCCGGTTGCAGTTGCACAGCTTGATCGTCTTGTCTGTCGACATCTTCTTATGATGATTCATTTTTCATTTGCGCGACCCGTCGAACGCAGGCTCCTCCAGCGCAAGCAAACATATATTACAAGCTAACAAAAACCCCTGGCTAGCTTTTTTTCAGGTCCTGCGGCGGCGGCTGCCGCAGCGGCGCTGGTTCCGCCGCGTCCTGCTCCGCGGCGCTCTCCGGTCGCGTATCGGCCAGCGCGGCCGTGTCCGCCGTCGCCGCAGGCGCGGCAGCCGCGCCGCCTCCGGCGGACACCGCTCCGGCTGCGCCCCCGGCTGTCTGCTCTTCGCCCTCGAACAGCAGCAGGCCTTTTGCCTGATTCAGCTGGCGCAGCATCGCCGCCGGAATGGGATCGGGTTTGGAGTAGTCGTCGATATAGGTGTCCAGGCCATCCATGACATTGAAGTGCGGGTCGCCGAACATCTCCCGCAATGCCGCCTGGCGCAGCTTTTCGTCCACTTGCGGGTCGAAGAATTCCCGGTACTCGGGACTCCTGCCCGGTGCCGACTCCGGCGCCGCCGGCATGGCCGGGACCGCGGGACGCGCGTCAGACGGCGCAAGCGGCGGCGCGGCGGCCGGCGCGTTTTCCCTGGCTTCCAGTTTGCGCCGCGACCAGCGCGCGATAAAGGCTTCCTTGTCGTCCATCGCCGTCAATCCCGTTTCGCACCCTTGAAGGAGGGCGGGCGGCTGCGCTTTTTCGGCTCCGGCCGGTAGTGCGCGTTGACGAATTCGCCCAGCCAGTCGCACATGTCGCGCGGCATCGGCGCAGTGTCCACCTGCTCGTCGGCGTCCATGAAGCGCGCCGCTTCGCCGTAGCTGACGGTGACGAATTTCGGCACCGCCAGATCGTCCTCCATGCGCCAGGCGATGAACACGCAGGGTTGCGGCGCCGACAGGTTGAGATAGTAGTTCTCGGCTTCGTCGCGATGCAGTTCCAGTTCGAAGCCGCCATGCAGCCATTGCGCGCGCGCCTCGTCCTGCAGCAACAGGCGCGGCGCCGCGGCGGCGCCGGGATGCGGAATGACGCCTATGGCTTCCCAGCTGTGGCTTTGCCAGCGGTTGGCGAGCGCGCGCCGCTCCATGATGACCGCGATCGAATAGACGGGATGGCTCATACGCGACAACTATACTAGCGTAGCAGTCGCCCGGCTACGATCTCGGCGCTGATTCGGATTGAAAATGCGACATTGGATAAAATGGCGTCGCACCGGCCGGTGCGGACATTCGGCGGAACCCCCTTGGCAGAGACGGGACTATGAATCGCAGGCGCGCACTCGCAACACTCGCGGCGTGGCCCCTCGCCTTGTGGGGCTGCGGCGAGAAGCCCTCGTTTCACTCCTCGGACATCACTGGCGCGGACTACGGCAGGGACTTCCGCCTGACCGACACCGAGGGGCGGGTGCGCACCCTGGCCGATTTTCGCGGCAGACTGGTGATGATTTTCTTCGGCTTCGTGCAGTGTCCGGTGGTGTGTCCGACGGCGCTGCTGCGCGCGGTCGAAGTGCGCAAGGCGCTGGGCAAGGAGGGCGAGAAGGTTCAGGTCATTTTCATCACCCTCGATCCGGAACGCGACACACCCGAGGTCATCAAAGGCTACACCGCCGCGTTCGACCCCAGTTTCATCGGCCTATATTCGGATCTTGCGGGCACCGAGAGGGCAGCCAAGGACTTCCGCGTGTTCTACCAGAAGGTGTCTACCGGCAACTCCTACACCATCGATCACACCGCCTACACCTACGTCTACGACGGGCTCGGCCGCCTGCGCCTGGCGGTGAAGCACGACCAGCCTTCGGACCAGACGGCGGAGGACATGCGCAGGCTGCTCGACCAGGCGCAGACTGGCTGAGCAGCCTGCGCACCTCTGGCACCGGCAAATCTATGAACCGTCCGCCCGCGCCGCCCATACTGGCGGAGCACTCGCTCTGCTATCATGGTTGCCCTGATTCACGCTGAAAACACCCCATGACCGACAGGGTTATCGCACTGGTGGATGCCGGGAGGCGCAAGCCCCTGCCGCCTGCGGCCGCGTCCTCCACGGGCGTCGCACGCGACCGCCTGGCGCGGCCGCTGCGCGACTTGCGCATTTCGGTCACCGACCGCTGCAATTTCCGCTGCACCTACTGCATGCCGAAGGAAGTGTTCGGCAAGGACTACCCCTATCTGGCGCATAGCGCGCTGCTCACTTTCGAGGAAATCACGCGGCTGGCGAAGATATTCGTCGGCCATGGAATCGAGAAAATCCGGCTCACCGGCGGCGAACCGCTGCTGCGCCGGAACATCGAGCACCTGATCGAAATGCTCGCCGCGATCACCCTGCCCAACGGCCAGCCGGTCGAACTCACGCTCACCACCAATGGCTCCCTGCTCGCGAAAAAAGCGCGTGCGCTGAAGGACGCGGGCCTGCGCCGCGTGACGGTGAGCCTGGACGCGCTGGACGATCCGACTTTCATGGCGATGAACGACGCCGATTTCCCGGTGGCCAAGGTCCTCGCCGGCATCGCTGCGGCGGATGCGGCCGGCCTCGCGCCGGTGAAAATCAACATGGTGGTGAAGCGCGGCGTCAACGAGCATTCGATCCTGCCGATGGCGCGCCGCTTCAAGGGATCGGACCATGTGCTGCGCTTCATCGAGTTCATGGACGTCGGTGCGACCAACGGCTGGCGCATGGACGACGTGATTGCCTCGCGCGAGATCATCGACCTGATAGGCGCGCAAATGCCCCTGGAACCGATCGATCCCAACTACCCTGGCGAAGTCGCGCAGCGCTGGCGCTATCGCGACGGCTCGGGCGAGATCGGCGTCATCTCCTCGGTGACCCAGGCGTTCTGCCGCTCCTGCACGCGCGCGCGCATTTCCACCGAGGGCATGCTCTACACCTGCCTGTTCGCGACTTCCGGCTACGATTTTCGCGCCCTGCTGCGCGAAGGCAAGTCCGACGCGGACATCCGCGCGGCCATTGCCGCGGTGTGGAGCGCGCGCGACGACCGCTATTCCGAAATCCGCACCGCGGAAACGGCGAAACAGCGCAAAATAGAAATGTCCTACATCGGCGGCTGAACATGGCGCACGCGAAGCTTTGCGCCGGGACGCACTTGCGATGAAGCCGCGCCTGCGCCCCGAAATCACCCGCGCCAGCCGAGCACTCACCTTCGGCGTCGAGGCGATCAATGAACGCGGCGAAATGGTGCCCACCGCCATCGCCGGCGAAAATCCGCTTACGCTCTATGTCGACAAGCGCGAGATCGTCACCCTCATGACCCTGGGCCAGGCGCCCGAGGCGCTGGCCGTCGGCTACCTGCGCAACCAGCGGCTGGTGAAATCGATAGAGGAAATCGCCGCGGTGCAGGTGGACTGGGAGACCGACTCGGTGGCGGTGACCACGCGCAAGGCGGCGGGAGCGGAAACGCGCGCGCGCGCCAAGGCCATGACCGATAGAATGAAGAAACGCACCGTCACCACCGGCTGCGGCCAGGGCACGGTGTTCGGCGACCTGATGGCGGAGATCGACCAGGTGCGGTTGCGCGACGACGTGCGCCTCACCGAAGAGACGCTCTACGCGCTGATGGAGCAAGTGCGCCAGCACGAGACCATCTACAAGACCTCCGGCGCGGTGCACGGCTGCGCGCTGGCGACGAACGAGCCGAACGCGAGCCGCATCCTGAGTTTCGTCGAGGACGTGGGGCGACACAACGCCGTGGACGCCATTGCCGGACAGATGTGGCTGGAGGACATCGACGGCTCGGACAAGATCTTCTACACCACCGGGCGCCTGACCTCGGAGATGGTGATCAAGGCGGCGCAGATGTCCATCCCGTTTCTCGTGTCGCGCTCGGGCCTGACGCAAATGGGCCACGCCATCGCCGAAAAGACCGGCATCACCATGCTCGGCCGCGCCACCGGCAGGCATTACCTGCTGTTCACCGGCAAACAGCGCTTCGTCAAACGGATGAGTCCGACGCTGATCGCCTGAGTCAGCGCGCGGGCCGCGTCGACAGGTAGATTCCGGGCAGGATCAGCGCAGCGCCCACCCAGTGGAAATCGCGCACCGGCTCGCCCAGCACCAGCCAGGCGGTGGCCGCCGCGTAGATCGGCCCCAGGTACAGCACCACGCCGACGCGCGCCGCGCCGAGCTCGCGCTGCATGTACGAATAGGCGAGGTAGGCCCCAAGCCCGGGAAACAGCGCGACGGCCAGGATGTAGCCGAGGCTGGCCCAGGCGATTTGCGTCGGCATGAACGCGAGCGCCTCGACTACGGTCAGCGGCGCCAGCACGACCAGTCCGCCGCCCATGATCAGCGTGAGCCGCGCGGCAGGCCCGAACGGACTGGTCCATGCCTTGAGCAGCAGCGAATACGCGGTCCAGGAGAGCATGGCCACCAGTATCCATGCATCCCCGACGG
>JAJZUK010000059.1 GCA_021847125.1 Pseudomonadota bacterium
GCGCACTGCGAACACTTGGCCGCTGACATCCTGCGCGGCATCGCTGCACAGGTACACCGCCATCGGCGCAATCTTGGCCGCTTCCATGGTCTTGAGTTTATCCACGCGCGCCTTGGCCTCGGGCGTGTCGGCGGGGATCGAGCCTATCATGCGGCTCCAGGCGAACGGTGCAATGCAATTGGAGCGCACCTTGTAGCGCGCCATGTCCATCGCGATCATTTTCGAGAGCGCAGTGATGCCGAGTTTGGCCGCGCCGTAATTGGCCTGGCCGATGTTGCCGATCAGCCCGGAGGTGGAGGTCATGTGCACGTAGGAGCCCGATTCCTGCTCCTTGAAATAAGTGGCTGCGGCGCGGCTGACGTAGAACGTGCCGTTCAGATGCACATCGATCACGGCGCCCCATTCTTCCGGGTTCATCTTGAAGAACATGCGGTCGCGCAGTATGCCCGCGTTGTTGACGACGCAGTCGATGCGGCCGAAGTTGTCGATCGCCGCTTTGATGATGGCGTTGGCGCCCATCCAGCTGGAAACGCTGTCGGTGTTCGCGACGGCCTGGCCGCCTTTGGCGCGGATTTCGTCTACGACCTTCTGCGCCGGTCCGGTATCCTTGCCCTCGCCGCTCACCGAAGCGCCGATGTCGTTCACCACGACCTTGGCGCCCTCGGCGGCCATCAGCAACGCGAATTCGCGGCCGATGCCGCCGCCGGAACCGGTTACCACCACTACTTTGTCTTTCATCATCTGTGCCATGCTGGTCACCTCGGGGATTGATATGGGAAATTGCCGGGCTGCCCGCCCGCAGGCCCTAACGCTATGCACTATATGCCGCCAGCGGCGGGGCGAAAACCAAAACTTCAAGGCTTTCACATAGGCGAAAAAAGTTTATCGTATGTGAAAATGGATACTGTACCCGAAATGGCGCCCTCGCTCTACACTGCGCGCCGTGCTCGCGGGCGAGGGCGCGCCAGTAACCGATGCGCTGATCGAGCCGGTGCATGACTGATATTTGTCGCACATCAAATCCTGCTGCCGATAAGCCCGGATAATAGCCAATTGGTCTTAAGTTATAATTCAGCCCTCAGCTATTCTCATTACTTTCGGAGCGAGTCGATGAAAGTCCTAGTGCCCGTGAAGCGGGTGGTCGATTACAACGTCAAGGTGCGCGTCAAGGCAGACGGCACGGGCGTGGAGACCGCAAACGTCAAGATGTCGATGAATCCTTTCGACGAAATCGCCGTCGAAGAGGCGGTGCGCCTGAAAGAGGCGGGTGTGGTCAAGGAAATTCTGGTCGTGTCCTGCGGCACGGCCGCGAGCCAGGAAACGCTGCGCACGGCGCTGGCGCTGGGCGCAGACCGCGCGATCCTGATCGAGTCCGACGCCGAACTGCAGCCGCTGGCTGTGGCGAAGCTGTTGCAAGCGGTAGTGCAGAAAGAAAATCCGAATTTCGCGATTCTGGGCAAGCAGGCGATCGACGACGACTGCAACCAGACCGGGCAGATGCTGGCCGCGCTCCTGGGCTGGTCGCAGGCCACGTTTGCCTCCAAATTGAAAATCGCGGACGGCAAAGCCGAGGTCACGCGCGAAGTCGACGGCGGCCTGGAAACGATTTCGATCAAGCTGCCGGCAGTGATCACTGCCGACCTGCGCCTGAACGAGCCGCGTTATGTCACTTTGCCCAACATCATGAAAGCGAAGAAGAAGCCGCTGGAGACGATCAAGGCCGAGACGCTGGGCGTAGACGTGAGCCCGCGCCTGACCACGCTCAAAGTGGAAGAGCCGCCCAAGCGCAAGGCCGGGGTCAAGGTGCCGGATGCGAAAACGCTGGTCGAAAAGCTACGCAACGAAGCCAAGGTGATCTAAATGTCCATACTCGTAATAGCCGATCACGACAATCAAGCCATTCGCGGTGCCACGCTCAACACCGTCGCCGCCGCGGCGAAAATCGGCGGCGACGTCGTCGTGCTGGTCGCGGGGGGCGCATGTGCCGCTGCCGCGCAGGCGGTGGCGCAGATCGCCGGGGTGAAGAAGGTGCTGGTCGCGGATGCGCCGCAATACAAAGACGAACTCGCCGAAAGCCTCGCCGCGCTGGTCGCGGCTATCGCGAGCGGCTACAGCCATATCCTGGTGCCGGCGACGAGCTTCGGCAAGAACGTCGCGCCGCGCATTGCCGCGCTGCTCGACGTGGCGCAGATTTCCGAGATCATCGCGGTCAACTCCCCCGATACCTTCGTGCGCCCGATCTATGCGGGCACGGCGCTGGCGACGGTGCAGTCCAAGGACGCGATCAAGGTTATTACCGTGCGCGCCACCGGATTCGACGCGGTCGCGGCGAGCGGCGGCTCCGCTGCCGTGGAAACGCTGGCGGCGGCGGCCGACGCGGGGCTGTCCAGCCTGGTCGGACGCGAACTGGTCAAGTCGGAACGGCCCGAACTCACGGTGGCCAAGGTCATCGTCTCCGGCGGCCGCGGCATGGGTTCGGCGGAAAACTTCAAGCTGCTCGAGCCGCTTGCGGACAAGCTCGGTGCGGGCATGGGGGCGTCGCGCGCCGCCGTGGACGCGGGCTTCGTTCCCAACGACTGGCAGGTGGGGCAGACCGGCAAGATCGTCGCGCCGGAGCTGTATATCGCGATCGGCATCTCCGGCGCGATCCAGCATATGGCCGGCATGAAAGACAGCCGCGTCATCGTCGCCATCAACAAGGACGAGGAAGCGCCGATTTTCCAGGTTGCGGATTACGGCATCGTCGGCGATTTGTTCAAGGTCGTGCCGGAATTGGTGAAGGAACTGGGTTAAGGATCTTGGATAAAACCCCATGCCGTGTTTGGTTTTTTGCGATAACCGTGTTTTCTGTGCGGATGTGCTTTTCATCCGTACAGAAAACACGGTTGGCGCGCGCGAGCGCGCAATGACTGCTCAGGGCGTGCGTTGGAAACTAAGTCGACGTATATAATTTCGATCATCGTACTCAAGGCAGATCATCATGAGCGATTACGTTGCGCCGCTGAAAGACATGCAGTTCGTGCTGAAGGAACTCGCCGGACTGGACGGGGTGGCGAAGCTTCCGGGCTGCGAGGAAGTCAGCGCGGATCTGGTCGGGCAGATACTGGAGGAGAGCGGAAAATTCTGCGCCGAAGTGCTGTCGCCGCTGAATCAGCCGGGCGACACCGAAGGCTCCAAATGGGACCAGGGCAAGGTCACCACGCCCAAGGGCTTCATCGCGGCGTACAAGCAGTTCGTCGAAGGCGGCTGGAATGCGCTGCAATTCCCGCCGGAGTTCGGCGGCCAGGGCCTGCCCAAGCTGGTGGCGACGCCGGTGATGGAGATGTGGAAAGCGGCCAATATGTCGTTCTCGCTGTGTCCGCTCCTGACCGGCGGAGCGATCGAGGCGCTGCTCCTGCGCGGCGCAGACGCGCTGAAGCAGACGTTTCTGCCGAAAATGGTCGAAGGCACCTGGACCGGCACCATGAATCTGACCGAGCCGCAGGCCGGCTCGGATCTCGCCTTGGTGAAATCGAAGGCAGTCCGCGAGGGCGATCACTACCGCATCTACGGGCAGAAGATATTCATCACCTACGGCGAGCACGACCTGGCCGAGAACATCGTGCACCTGGTGCTCGCGCGCACACCCGACGCACCCGAAGGGGTGAAAGGGATTTCGCTGTTCGTGGTGCCCAAATTTTTGGTCAATGCCGACGGCAGCCTGGGCCAGAGGAACGACGTGCACTGCGCCTCGATCGAGCATAAGCTCGGCATCCATGCGAGCCCCACCGCGGTGCTGATCTTCGGCGAAAAGGAAGGGGCGGTCGGCTATCTGGTGGGCGAAGAGAACAAGGGCCTCGCCTACATGTTCATCATGATGAACGCGGCGCGCTTCGCCGTCGGTCTGGAGGGGGTCGCAATTTCCGACCGCGCCTACCAGCTCGCGCGCGATTACGCCAAGGAGCGCGTGCAAAGCCGCGATCTCGCCGGCGGTGCCAAAGCGGTGCCGATCATCCGCCATCCCGACGTGCGCCGCATGCTCATGAGCATGAGGGCGCAAACCGAAGCGATGCGGGCGCTGGCTTATGTGACTGCGGCGGCGATGGACATCGCGCACCGCGACCCGGATGCAGGCCTGAGGGCCAAGCATCAGGCGTTCGCCGACATGATGATTCCGGTGGTGAAGGGATGGAGCACGGAAACCTGCATCGAAGTGGCGTCCACCGGCATCCAGGTGCATGGCGGCATGGGCTACGTCGAGGAAACCGGCGCGGCGCAACTGCTGCGCGATGCGCGCATCACCACGATTTACGAAGGCACCACCGCGATCCAGTCGAACGATCTGGTTGGGCGCAAATTGGCGCGCGAAGGCGGGGCGACGGCGAAGGAAGTGATCAAGGCGATGCGCGTGGTCGAGGGCCAGCTGGCGCAGGCGCAGGGCGAGGACATGGCGGCGATACGCGCAAGCCTGGCCGCAGGCATCAAGGCGGTGGAAGAGTGCGCGACCTGGATCGTCGCCACCTATGGAGCGGACATCAAGGCGGTGCATGCCGGCTCGGTGCCCTTCCTCAAGCTGATGGGCATCGTCTGCGGCGGCTGGCAGATGGCGCGCGCGGCGCTGGTGGCAGAGCAGCGGCTCGCAGCCAGGGAGGGCGATGCTGCGTTCTACCAGGCGAAGATCGCGACGGCGCGCTTTTATGCCGACCATATCCTGGCGCAGGCGCCGGGCCTGCGCAATACCGTCATGCGCGGCGCCGCGGGCGTCATGGCGCTCGCCGAAGAGCAGTTCTAAACTAGGAGACAACACATGGCAACGGACGAATCCAGGCTCAGCAGATTGCTCGACGAGTTCAAGCAGAAATCGTACGAATCGGAGTTCACCCAGTTCATGCGCGAGTTCAAGCAGAAAAGGCCGCAGCTCGAGACGGAGCAGACAAAAAGCCGCGCGATCTGGTGGGACCACAAGCAGGACCCGGATACGCAGAAGCGCGCGCAGGAGTCACGCGTCAAGCAGCAGCCTTATGTGTATCAGAACAAAGTCTGAGCGTTCTTGATTTCCAGCTGCATCAGAAAGGCAGGCGTCGTCGCCTGCCTTGTCGTTTGTGGCGGCTGCGCGCAGGTCGCGCTGGTGTCGGTGACACCGATGATCGCCGCGCTCGCGCGGCATTTCGATCGGGCTACCGCCGATCGCATCGTCGAGTTGGAGCAGAAAAAGAATTGGGACGGCATGCTCGAACTGGCGCAGGCGCAGCTGCAGCGCGAACCGGAACGCGCGGAATGGTGGGTTCTGCAGGGGTACGCGCAGGAGCGGCTGGGCCAGCCTGCCGCCGCCGTCCTGTCGTATCAACAGGCGACGCGCCTGAGTCCGGAGGACGAGGGCGCCTGGCTCGCCCTGGGCCGCAGCGAAAGCGCGCTAGCCCGGCCCGAGCAGGCCATTCAGGCTTATCGCCAGGCGTTGCGCTATCGGCCCGAATCGGCGCAGGCGTATCTGGCGCTGGCCGAGTTGTACCTGCAGCAGGGACAGCCGGACCTCGCGCTGCCGAATTATCGCGAGAGCGTGCGCTACGATCCGGAACTGGAGCAGGCCTGGTATGGCCTCGCGAGCGCCTATCAGCGCACCGGGCAGAACGAGCGCAGGGATGAAGCGCTGAAGGGCTTGCGCCGGCTCGATCCCGCCGCGGCCGACCAGTTCGAAAAGCAGTATCCGTTGAAATAGGCCCTAACCCGCCGCGAGCCCGTCGTCGGCGGTGATCACCGCGCCATTGATGAAATTGGACTGATCCGAGGCGAGCAGCAGCACCAGACCGTCCAGGTCCTCGGGCTGGCCCACGCGCCGGCGCGGCAGCATGTTCACCAGTTTCTTGCCGCCTTCGGTTTCCCAGTAGGCGTGGTTGATTCCGGTTTCGATATAGCCGGGGCAAATCGCGTTGACGTTGATGTGGTAGCGCCCCCACTCGTTGGCCAGCGCTTTCGTCATCTGGATTACCGCGGCCTTGGACATGCAATAGGTCGATAGCTGCGCCAGCACGCGCAGTCCCGCGACCGAGGCGATGTTGATGATGCGTCCGGGGCATTTGCGCGCGATCATGCTGCGCCCTACGGCCTGGGCGACAAAAAACGCCCCTTTGCAGTTGGTGTCCGTGACGTAGTCGTAGTCCGCTTCCTCGACCTCGGTCGCGCGCTGCTGCTTGCTCACCCCCGAATTGTTGAGCAGGATGTCGATGCCGCCCAGCGCGGACTCGGCGGCGGCCACGGCGCCGCGCACGCTCGCGACGTCGGTCACGTCCATTTTCACGACCCAGGCCCTGCCACCGGCTTCCTCGATCTCGCGCTTGAGCTGCTCCAGCTTGTCGCTGCTGCGCGCCGCCAGGGCGACACCGGCTCCGGCTGCGGCGAGAACCTGGGCGAAGCGCCAGCCGAGGCCGCTCGAAGCGCCGGTGACCAGCGCGGTCTTGCCGTCCAGCCGTATGCCTTGCTGCATGTGCTTTCCTTTCTGCTATGAGGATGAATAATTCCCGCGCCACGGTAGCGCGTTCTTGCGGCGACGGCAAGCTGGTAGACTTGCGTCGAACACATCACCCATGCGAGAGGACGGCGTGACCTGGCAACCGGAGATAGACGAGCTGCGCAAGCGCGAAGAGCTGGGGCGCAGGATGGGCGGACCGGAGAAAATCCAGCGTCAGCATGCAGGCGGCAAGCTGACGGTGCGCGAGCGTGTCGCCGGCATACTCGACGCGGGTTCGTTTCACGAAATCGGTGCCATCACGGGCAAGGCGCGCTACAACGAGGCTGCGCCCGATCCGGCGGCGAGAATGATCGAGATCGAACAGCGTCTGAAA
>JAJZUK010000060.1:0-5873 GCA_021847125.1 Pseudomonadota bacterium
GCGTTCAAATCGCGATTCCAGACTTTTGGCCACAGCACACCTCCAAAATCACTTGAAGATGTCGCTATAATGCCTTATTATTTAACACAGTACAATTAGGCATGAAGCAAACATTGTACCCACATCGGCGTCAGACTTCAGGTCGAAAACTCCCGCGGCTCGCAGGTGAGGATTGTCATTAAGTGACCAAAAATCGCCAGCCTCAGTCCGACCGGTCTGCCCGAGCCACTAGCGATCTGTCTCGATCCGCAGAACTTCCAGCACTTCAATCAATTCGTCCTTGCCTTTGACCTTGATGGTTTCCTGCTTGCCGGTGACCACGCCCTCGCCTGCCGCCGCCACGCAGGCTTTGCTCGCCACCAGCACGCAGCGCATCTCCTTGGTCACCCCTTCCAGTCTGGACGCCGCATTGACGGTATCGCCGATGGCGGTGAACTCGGTGCGCTTGACCGAGCCGATGTCGCCGATGACCGCCTCGCCGCTATGCACGCCTATGCCTATGCCGAATTCGGGCAGTCCCCGGTCCGGAAAGCGCTCGCGCATCCACTGCTTGAAATCCTCGGCCTCTCTTGCCATCTGCAGCGCCGCGCGCAGGGCCCGCCGCGCGTGGTCCGGATAGCGCACCGGCGAGCCGAAAATCGCCATCACCGCGTCGCCGATGAATTTGTTGACCATCCCGCCCTCGACCAGGATGGGCTCGGTGGTGCGGCTGAAATAGGCGTTGAGCATTTCCACCACCTCGTGCGCGTTGAGCTTCTCCGAGATCGTGGTGAAATTGCGGATGTCCGAAAACAGCACCGTCACCTGGACCGACTCGCCCGCCAGGTCCGGCCGCTCGCCCTCGGTCAGCACCTTGACCACATCGTCCGAGACATAACGGCCGAACATTTTTTTGAGCCGCGCGCGCTCGCGCTCCTCGCCCGTCAGCCGCAGGCCCAGCGTGGTCAGAAAACCTATGGCCAGCGCGACCTGTATCTGGCCTGCCGGCAGCAGCCAGTCGTGCCGGAACATGAACCACGCCGGCGCGAGGCCGAGCACACTCAGCAACAGCGCGACGCCCAGGCCGCCGGCCGGATGCAGGCGCAGATAGAGCAGCGCCGCGATCGCGACCAGCGCCAGCAGGTAGAGCCATTGCGCCGCGAGCGGCAGCTGGCGCGGGTATTGGCCGGTGAGCAAGGTCTCGACGATATTGGCGTGGATCTCGCCGCCTATCATCTGGTCGCCCTGCCTGCTGAACAGCGCGCGCGAATAGGGGCTGGGGTGGCGATCCTGCGTACCGCGGTCGTTGGCGGCGATGATCACCACACGGCCCTTCAGTTGCCGCACCTCGGGATCGTCCAAGGCGTCGGGCTTCAGCAACCTCGCCATCGACACCGTCGGAATGGTCCCGGGCGGACCGACATAGCCGATCAGCCGCGGCCGCGCCTCGCGCGGCAATTTCACGCCCGCGATGTCCCACCCGGCCAAGGTCGGATCGAGCCCGGCCGCGCGCAGCGCGAGCTGGGTGGCAAAACCCATCGCCGGCTTGCCCGGATCGGGATCGAACACCGGCAGGAAGCGGCGCACCGAATTGTCCTCGTCGGGATTCAGATTGGCGATGCCGAGGTCGTTGATGCCCTGCGGCAGCAGGTACAGGTGGTCGCGCGGGGGTAGCAGCAGCCTTCCCTCCCCGTCGGGCAGTTCGATCAATTGGGTGATGAGTATCTTGTTGCCCGCGGCGAGCTGCGCGCGAAACGGGGAATCGTAGCTGCGGCTGCTGTCATTGCCCGGCAGATTGAGCTTCTTCAGCCAGTCCTCGGCGCTCACCTGGTACAGGTAATCCAGCCCGATGACCTTCACGCCCGCGCGCGTCAGCGTTTCCATCGCCTGCGCGAAGTGGGGCTGCCAGAACGCGAGCGGATCGTCCTTGTACTGGTCCAGCGTCTGCTCGTCCACGGCGACCACCGCCGTGTGCAGCGCATCGCGGCGCTTGCCCGAGAACTGGTGCCAGTAATCGTAGTAGATGTTCTCCAGCGGCTCCATCCACCCCAGACGCGTCATCGCCTCGCTGCAGCCGAACGCGACGGCCACCACTAGAACAAAGCGCCAAAAGCCGCGCAGGCGGAACGACAGGCTGGGAATCTTAGGCATCAATCCCCGACATAGACGAATGCCGCCCAGAAAAACGGATGGCTGCGTGAAAAATGAAACTCCCCCTTGGCATAACCGCCGTCGCGCAGCGCGCGCTGGGCGTCGCTCACCGCCGCAAGCGCGGTCTCGCCCTGTTTGATGTTGCGGAAGGTCGCGGTCATCAGCGCCTGGGTCGACAGGCTGTCCACGCTCCAGTGCGACACCAGCAGGCTCCTCGCGCCGGCGAACATGAAGGCTCGCGTCAGTCCGGCAAAACCCTCGCCGTTATTCGCCTGCGCCGTTTCGCCGGCGGTGTTGCAGGCGGACAAGGCGACCAGGTCGGCATTCAGCTCCATGTCTTCGATCACTTCTTTCATGGTGAGCATGCCATCCTCGCCGGCGAGATCGCCCACCAGGGTCAGGGCGAGCGAGGGCTGGGCACGGATTTTCGCGCGCGGCGCGCCGGACGCATGCTCCGCCGCCGCCTCCATTGCGGGCAGGAATTCGCCGCCGAGAAACCCGTGGGTGGCGAACAACACGTACAGACTGTCCTTCAACTCGCCGGACTTGGCCATTTTCTCCTGCGCTGCATCGCCGATGAACAGGCGGCTGTCGCCGCCCAGGATGCCGGCGATGCTGCGCGCCTCGTCCGCAGTCTCCTTCAGGCGCGGAATGTCGGGCAGGCCGTTGCGGTCCACGCGGTAATTGTTGGCGAGCAAGTCCAGCGCCGCCCGCGTGGCGGGCGAATAGGCCTGGCCCGGCGGCAGCGCGAATACGGGATCGGCGAACGCGGTGAACGCCTGGCGCGGCCGCGTCGCCTGCTTCGGATACAGACGCTGCGACGCCAGCGCCGACAGGCTGGGAAGGTAAGCGAAGCGGTGCTCCTTGCCCAGATAGGCGAGCGCGCCGTATTCGCCGAGAAAAGGTCGCCCGGCGCTGCCGTCGCTCGCCGCGCGTGTCGCTTCGAACGCCTGCTGTTCAGCCGGGCCGTAGCCTGTCACCAGCAACTCCAGCGGCACAGTGAGCAAAGGCCCGTCGGCGACCACGATGACTTTCTGCTTTCCGGCCAGCGCAGAGG
Organism: Pseudomonadota bacterium; assembly: GCA_021847125.1. Next base: position 3,188 of record JAJZUK010000060.1, read on the forward strand.
CCAGCGGCGCCACCAGATCGCGATAAAGGGAATGGAGATTGGCGGGCTCTATCTCGCGCAGAAACAGCACCGACTCGCCCACCGCCACTTTCTCGATCGCGCGGCGGATCGCGCGCACCCGCCGCGCCACGTCCTCGCGCTTGATCGGGACATTGATCATCTGGAAGCGCTCGCGCGTCACGGCGAACACGGCCAGCTCCTGCGGCAGCAGCACATAGGACAGCAGCACCTCGTCCGGACGCAACAGCGTCTGCTGCAAGTCCTGCACCGTGACCGGACGCAGGTCGGTCAGCTCCATGAAGCGCGGGTAGTCACGCCACAGCGCGCCCTCCAGCGCGGCCAATTGCGCGTTGGCGTCCGCCAGCTGCGCGCGCAGATCGCTGCGGCGCGCGTCCAGTCCGGCCTGGGCGAGCGGCATGGTGACGACCGCGAGCCGCAGGTTTTCCATTTTCTCCTGCAGCGCCTCGCGCTTGCGCTTCACGCTCAGAAAGGTCGGATCGGCGGAGAATCTGGCCACGTCCGCCTGGCGCATCATCTCGGTAAAAATACGGCTCTGGTTGCGCGAGGCGATTTCCAGCACCTCGCGATCGTATCCAGCCTGGGGCGCGCCGCGATGCAGCTGCAGCAGCACCTTGATGGTTTCGAGATAGATATTGCCGTACTGGCCGAGAAAAGCGGCGCGCGTCTCCTCCGACAGGCCGCGCGTGCTCACATAGAGATGGTCCAGCGCATCCGCCGCGTCCTTGTAGAACGGCAGCGCCTCGCGATAGCGGCCTCGCTTGGCGAGCGCAAAGCCCAGGCGGCTGCTGTTCAGCAGCAAAATGCGCGGATTGCCCGCCTGGCGCGCCACCTCCACCGCCTTGCGATACAGCGCTTCGGACTCGACGATCTTGCCCTGGCGGTCCAGCATCACCGCCAGCGTGGTCAGCATGGCCGCCGTATCCGGATGCAGGGGGCCCAGGTTTTTTTCCAGGATGTCGAGCGCGCGCCGCTGCAGCGGTTCGCCCTCTTCCGGCCGACCGCGGCGGTCGAGGTAGGTGCTGAGGTTGTTCAGCGTATTGGCCGTGGCCGGATGATTCGCCCCCAGGGTGCGCTCCTGGATCGCCAGGGCCTTGCGAAACAGGTTTTCGGTCTCGGTGTAAGCCTGCAGATTGAAGCTCGCCTGGGCGCGCGCCTCGCTCGGCGACAGCAGCTCGTCCTTGCCCTGTTCCTGCAGCACGTTGGCGAGGTTGTTCATGCTGGTCGCGGTGTCCGGGTGCGCTGCCCCCAGGACTTTTTCACGCACGGCGAGCGCGCGCCGGTGCAGCGCTTCGGCTTCCTTGAACTTGCCCTGCAGGTAAAGCACGTTGCCGAGATTGGACAGGCTGGTTGCGGTGGTCGGATGCTCTTTGCCCAGCGTTTTTTCGTGTATCGCCACCACCCGGTAATGCAGGGTCTCGGCCTCCTGGTACTGGCCGCGATCGATCAGCTCCTGCGCGCGCGCGCTCAACTGTTTGACGTCCGTGCCGGCACCGTCCCCGGCGGTCTCGCTGACTTTCCCCTGCAGATCCAGCACCCGGCCGAGGTTGGACAGCGTGGTGGCGCTATCCTGGTGTTGTTTTCCCAGGGTCTTTTCCAGAATGCGCAGCGATCGGCGCAACAGGGATTCGGCGTTCGGGTAATCGCCCAGCTTCTCCAGCACCAGCGCCAGATTGTTCAGCGCCGCGGCCGTGCTGACATGCTCCGGCCCCAGCCGCTGCTCGTAAATGTTCAGCGCCGCGCCGAAGTTCTTTTGCGCATCGGCGTATTTTCCCTGCCGCATCTGCGCGTCGGCGACGACGTTGAGGCTGGTCGCGGTATCGGGGTGGCCGTCGCCGAACAGCTTCAGCGCTTCATCCACCAGCTGCCGCGCGGTTTCTTCGCCGCGCGCGTACTCGCCCTTGGCGATCAGCGCCTCGGCTTGATCCATCAATTCCCGCCAGTGGCGGTCATCGACATGCTTGGCCTGCTGCGCCGGCGTTCGCCCTTTGCTCTTCTGCGTCTGGGCGTAGGCCGACAGCGCCACGCCCAGCGCGAGCACGGCCGCAAGCATAAGCAATGGCAGTCGGGCGGCAGGAGCTGGTGGTTTCATCGACCCACGCGAAGGAACTCGGAACTGGCCGATTATAGAGAAACGCGGCGCGCAGCGCGCCGCGGCGCTACGGCCTGCTCAGGCTCGCCGCGGAAAGCGCGACGCGCCTAAGGTCAACCGCTGCTAGCGCCCACGCGCAATGAGGATGCTGCAGGGCGCGTAATCGAGGAGCGAGGCGCCGACAGAGCCTTTCCACCAGCGTGCCGCAAACGACAGTTTCTGCCGGTGTCCGAGGACGATCAGGTCGGCCCCCAGTTCGGACGCGACGCGGCAGATTTCCTCAACCGGCTCGCCCACCGTCAGGTGGCCAGTGGTGTTGAACCCCTGGTCCTTCAGCAGCTTGATCCCCTCGTCGAGGATCTCCTGGGTGCGCTTTTTTTCCTCTTCCAGCAGTTCCTCGGGCAGAAAGCCCTCCGTCAGGAACAGGCTGGGCGGCATCCCGGCCACCGCCAACAGATGCGTTTCCGCCTTGATGAACTCCGCGATTTCAGCGCTTTCCAGCAGCGCCGAACGCCCTTCGCGCGATCCGTTGAACGCCATCAGGATTTCCTTGTACATGACTTGCTTCCTCCTCCT
>JAJZUK010000060.1:5883-6814 GCA_021847125.1 Pseudomonadota bacterium
TCCGACACGGGCCCTGTTTCGCAGGGTACAACGGTTGCCTGACCCTATGCTGGGTCTTTCATCTTTCGAAAGTATCGTCCAGGTCGCAGGCGCTGGCAAGGAGTTCATGCCGGCCGCCGTGTCCGGCGCTGCTGCCGGCGCGCAGGATTAGAGGTAACATTACGAAATATTCTTCCGCTGCTTCAGATCGGCCCTGCGGGCCACCCCCACCTACCCAGGAGATTACACACCATGCTGGACGCCTATATTTACGACGGCCTTCGCTCCCCATTCGGCCGGCACGCGGGCAAGCTTGCCGCAGTGCGGCCGGACGACCTCGCGGCTGCGGTCATCGCCGCCGTAGTAAAGAAAACCGGGCTCAAACCGGCCGAGATCAGCGACGTGATCCTGGGCGATGTCAACCAGGCAGGCGAAGACTGTCGCAACGTGGCGCGCTTTGCCGCCCTGCTGGCCGGCCTGCCGCCGACCGTGCCGGGCGCGACCGTCAACCGTCTGTGCGCGAGCGGCCTGCAGGCCACCCTGGACGCGGCGCGCGCGATCACCTGCGGCGAAGGCGAACTCTACATCGCCGGCGGCGTGGAGAGCATGTCACGCGCGCCCTATGTGCTGGGCAAGTCCGAGTCGGCCTACTCCCGCGACGTCAAGATGTACGACACCACCATAGGCGCGCGCTTCATGAACCCGCGCTTCGCCAAGCTCTATGGCACCCACTCCATGCCGGAGACCGGTGACAACGTCGCCAAGGACTTCAACGTGTCGCGTGAACAGGCCGACGAGTTCGCCCTGGCCTCGCAGCAGAAGTACGTGAAAGCGGAGGCCGACGGCTTCTACAAGGGCGAGATCCTGCCGATCGCACTGCCGACGAAAAAGAAGGACGCGCCGCCGGTCATGGTCGAACTCGACGAACACCCGCGCCGCGACGCCTCGATGG
>JAJZUK010000061.1 GCA_021847125.1 Pseudomonadota bacterium
CGAGCCGGGCGCGCGCGCCGGTGTTGTGTTCGATAGCGGCATAGCGCTCGGCAGCGCCGCGCGCCTTGGCCTCGTCGCCCGCTGCGGCGTAGATCATTGCGGCGGCCCGCTGCACTTCTGCATTGCCCGGCAACAACGGCAGGGCTTTCTCGATGGCTGCGCGCGCGCCGGGCAAGTCGCGCGCATAGTAGGCCGCCGCGGCGAGCCCGTGGTAGCCGTCGCCTCTGCGCGGTTCGATATCGGTCGCACGGCGGAAGGCCTCCGCGGATTTTTCGTAGCGCTTGGCTTCGAATTCCAGCCGGCCGAGCTGCAGCGCCGCGTGGTAATGCGCTGGATCGTAATTCAGCGCCAGTTCGTAGCCTGTGACCGCCAGTTCCCGCTTGGCCTCGTCGCCGCGCAGGTAAAGCAAATGATAGGTGAGGCCGTTCAGAAAATGCAGCTGCGCGTTATCCGGCGAAAACTTCAGGCCCGCATTGAAAATGCGCGACGCGTCCTCGTAGCGATGTTGCCCTAGCCTCTCCAGGCCTTCCGCTGCCAGCACGTGCGCGATGCGCAGATCGCTCTTTGGCGCCTCGTCAGTCGCATGCTCCGCTATCGCCGGAACATGAAGCGCGCCGCAGCCGCCCAGCGCTAGCAAGAAAATCGATATCAGCAGGAGGGAACCAAAGCTAGCAACGCCACTTCTTGACAAACGCATGCCGATTTCTCCGGAGATCGTTAGCTGCCGACGGGTGTCCGCCTCGGCAGGAATCGCGCGATTCAGGTTTTGATTCGACTAGGGGATGGGACAATCAACCCGCCAGGTCGCGCCATATTGTTTTGCTTGGGGCGGAGGAATGAATCTGTGTCGGCTCGCAGCATGCGCGTATCGCTTCCATATGGATTCCAGACACCGCCCTGTTGGGAGACGACCGGCGATTTAAGAGAATTTCTTGCCCAAATGAGTATAACCCTACATTGCATGTGGGAATTGACGAAGATCAAATGCGTCGCGCCCACGCCCAATGCGTGCGGAATTCGTAGTACCAGCATCGACGATGTTGCGGCGTCGCACTCGATCGCCGCTCGCTTCCGGCGGACCGCTGCCTCAAGCATCATCGGGGTGCCGCGCAGCCTCGCTAGGACCCTAAACGCCGCGTCTTTATTGGTTCTCCGGGCGGGGTTGACTATTATCAATACCGCACTCGCGCCGTGGCCGGACAATGCTCCGGCAAGCGCTCAAATTCCGAATTCACTCGCGGCGGTGCGCCTCATGAGTTTCGGTCCCCCTGTCCGTCTGCAAACCGGCGATGCGCTGATCGCGGTCGACGTGCAGAACGATTTTCTCCCCGGCGGCAGTCTTGCCGTGCCGCAGGGCGATGCCGTCGTCCCCGTGCTCAAGCGCTGCATTGAAGCCTTTGCCGCGCGCGCGCTGCCCGTAGTCGCGACGCGCGACTGGCATCCGCCGAACCACTGCTCGTTCCAGGCGCAAGGCGGGATCTGGCCGCCGCATTGCGTCGCCGCGACGCGCGGCGCCGAATTCGCGTCCGGTCTCGCGCTGCCGCCGACGGCGGTCGTGATCTCCAAGGCTACGAGCGCAGAGGCCGATGCCTATTCCGGCTTCGGCGGCACCGATCTCGCGCTGCGCTTGCATGCAATGCGGGTGACGCGCCTTTACATCGGCGGTCTGGCCACCGATTATTGCGTGCTCAACACCGTCAGGGATGCCTTGGCCGAAGGCTTCGAAGTGTTGCTGCTCGCCGACGCGATCCGCGCCGTCGACGTGCATCCCGGGGACGGGGCGCGCGCGCTGGATGAAATGCGCCGGCTGGGTGCGCGCTCCCTGCGCTACGAGGAGCTTGCGCCGTGAGCCGCAGCGAAAGCGCGCTGCTGACCGACCTGTATCAGCTCACCATGCTGCAGGCCTATTTCGACGAGGGCATGGATCAGACCGCGGTGTTCGAGTTTTTCGTGCGCGCGCTGCCGCCGGGGCGCAATTTCCTCCTGGCCGCCGGGCTGGAGCAGGTGCTCAGTTACCTTGAGCAATTCCGCGTCACCGGGGCCGAGCTGGCCTGGCTGCGCGCGCAGGGCGGTTTCCGCGAGCCGTTTCTCGCCGCGCTGGGCGGACTGCGCTTCACCGGCGACGTGCATGCGCTGCCCGAGGGCACGGTCTGTTTCATCAACGAGCCGCTGCTGCGCATCACCGCGCCGATCGCCGAGGCGCAGGTGGTGGAGAGCCGGCTGCTGAGCCTCGCGCACCTGTCGACGCTGATCGCCTCGAAAGCGGCGCGCAGCGTGCTCGCCGCGCCGGGCAAGCTGCTGGTCGATTTCGGCATGCGCCGCGCGCATGGCGCCGAGGCCGGGCTGCTCGCGGCGCGCTCAGCCTATCTCGCGGGTTTCTCCGGAACCGCGACGGTGGCGGCCGGAATCGAATTCGGCATTCCGGTGTTCGGCACCATGGCCCACTCCTATATCGAGGCGCATGCAAACGAGCTCTCCGCTTTCCGCGGGTTCGCGCGCTCCTGCCCGGCCAACGTGGTGCTGCTGATCGATACCTACGACACCGAGCGCGCCGCGGAAAAAGTGGTGCGCCTCGCGCCCGAACTAGCGCGCGAGGGCATACGCGTGCGCGGCGTGCGCCTCGATAGCGGTGATCTCGCGGCGCATGCGCGCGCGGTGCGCGCCATTCTCGACCACGGGGGCCTGCGCGAGGTCACGATATTTTCCAGCGGCAACCTGGACGAGTGGAAAGTGCGGGACTTGCTAGCCTCGGGCGCGCCTATCGACGGCTTCGGCATCGGCACCGCGCTCGATACTTCGAGCGATGCGCCTTTCCTCGATTGCGCTTACAAGCTGCAGGAGTACGCGGGGACGCCGCGGCGCAAGCATTCGGAGGGCAAGGCCACCTGGCCCGGGCGCAAGCAGGTGTACCGGCACTTCGCCGCCGACGGCAGCTTCGATCACGACATCGTGAACCTGGAGGGTGCGCTACAGCGTGGAACGCCGCTGCTCGTGCCGGTGATGCAGGGGGGCAAGCGCGTGGCGCCGGCCGAGACGCTCGCCATCGCACGCGCGCGCGCGGCGCTGCAGCTCGCGCGACTGCCGCCGCGACTCAGGCTGCTGGAGCCGGCGACTACGCCCTACCGCGTCGACATCGCGCCGCCTTTGCGCGCGCTGGCCGAAAAGCTGGACCGCAGGCCGCATTGACGTTGCGCTGGTGCTGCTCGCCCTACGGCGCAGCCTAAATCGCGCCAGTCACAGTTGCAGAGCTTGGATTTGGCGCGGACGAAAAGCCGTCCGCGCGGATCGTTGATTGCGTACGGATGAAAACCACATCCGCACGCAATCGGCGATCTTGGATGAAACCCAACCCGAAAGCGCTTTTGCTTTTATCGTAACCGTGTTTTCTGTACGGATGCGCTTCTTATCCGTACAGAAAACACGGTTGGCGCGCGTCCCCCAAGAGGACTTGCTTCGCGGCGCAGCGCGCAAATCCATTCGTCGCATGCGACGCTACCGGAGACGCCTAATAAGGCAGCGTCTAGAGTTTCTTCAGCAGCACCTTGGAGCGGCGCTGCCAGTTGTAGAGCGATTTCTTCGGCTCGGGCAATGCGCTGACGGCAACCTCCGCGAAGCCGCGCTCGATGAACCAGTGCGAGGCGCGCGTGGTGAGCACGAACAACTTCTTGTAGCCGAGCTGGCGCGCTTCGACCTCGCCGTGCTCGAGCAGCTTCTCGCCATAGCCCCGGCTCTGGAATTCCGGCCGCACCGCGACGGCCGCCAGTTCCGCGGCCTTGCCCGCCAGCGGGTAAAGCGCGGCGCAGCCGACGATCACGCCGTCGTGTTCGATCACGAAGAAGCTCTGCACCTCGCGCTCCAGCAATTCGCGGCCGCGATAGACCAGCGTGCCCTCCGCCTCCAGCGGCTCGATCAGCTGCAGGATGCCGCCGATGTCGTCGATGCTGGCCGGGCGCAGGCGCTCCAGCTTGTCGGCGGTAATCATGCTGCCCGAGCCGCCGTGGGTGAACAGTTCGAGCAGCAGCGCGCCGTCCACCTTGTGCGACACCACGTGCGCCCGCGCCACGCCGGCGCGCACCGCCTCCACCGCATGGGTCAGATACAGGCGCGTGTCGGCGGTAAGGTTCTTGCCTTTCGACAGCAGTTGTTCGGCCTCTTGCGCCGACAGCTCCGGCATCAGCTTGCCGCGCGCGTCCTCCACCGGCGCGTCGCTGAGAAACACCAGCTTCGCCGCGCGCAGCGCCTTGGCGGTGGCGACGGCGACGTCCTCCATCGACAGGTTGAACACTTCGCCGGTAGGCGAATTGCCGACGCTGGAGATGATGACCAGGTTGTCCGCGGCGAGGCAGGACTCGATCGCGGCCGCATCGACCTTGCGCACCGTGCCGGTGTATTGCAGATCGACGCCGTCAAGCACGCCCATGGGCTGGGCGGTGATGAAATTGCCCGACACCGTATTGATCGCCGCACCCGCCATGGGCGAATTGGGCAGGCCCTGCGACAGGAGCGCGTCGAGCTCCACCCGCAGCAGGCCCGCGGCCTCCTTCACGCAGGCGAGCGCCGCCGCGTCGGTGATGCGCATCCCGGCGTGATAGCGCGACCGCGTGCGGCGCAATTTCAACTGCGCCTCGATCTGCGGGCGCGAGCCGTGGACCAGCACCAGGCGTATGCCGGTGCTGCGCAGCAGGTTGATGTCCTGCGTAAGCACGGCGAATTTGCCGTCCGCCACGACTTCGCCGCCGAAGGCGATGACGAAGGTCTTGCCGCGGAAGGCGTTGAAATAAGGCGCCGCGGAACGGAACCAGGCGACGAACTGGCTATGGACGGTGGTCGGCATGCGCGCTACCAAAGGCGAAAACGCCATTCTAAGTCTTTTGCCGGACTGCCAGGCCGGCACCAGGCCGGACGCTTCCATTCATAACCCTGCCCGGCGTCGGACAACAATTTCTTTTTCCCGCAGACAGCACCCGCTAATTGTCTCCTAATTCTTGTTCGCTAAGATCGCGGCCACGGACATATTCGCGCGACTTCAAGGAGCGATCATCATGAAAACCAAGATTTATCTGGTCTCGCCCGCGCCGCTGTGCCGGGACCACCGCCAGCGCCTATGCCGGGGCGATCGCCGCACCCCGGCCTCATCGTTCGCTTGAAGCGCACACCGCTAAACACCCATGGGAGAAGCCAAATGAAGGCACTCGCGCGCGAAGACACAATGCAAATGCTGAACAAAGTTCCGGAAGTCACGCTTTACTTTACTTCTGGATTATCAAGATCATGGCGACAACGGTCGGCGAGACGGCCGCGGATTTTCTCAACGCCGATTTGCATTTCGGCCTGAATGGCACCTCTGTCGTAATGGCCGCCCTGCTTTCCGTTTTCCTGTTCGTGCAACTGCGCGCCAAAGAATATGTGCCGTGGCGATATTGGGTAGTGGTAGTGCTGACCAGCGTGGTCGGAACGCTGATCACCGACAATTTGGTGGACAACTTCGGTGTCGCACTGGAAACAACCACCATCGTATTCGGTGTGGCCTTGCTTGCGACCTTCGCCGCCTGGTACGCGAGCGAAAGGACGCTGTCGATTCACAGCATTTTCACCAGCAAGCGCGAGCTGTTCTACTGGGCGGCCATTTTGTTCACGTTCGCCCTGGGCACCGCGGCTGGCGATCTCGCCGCCGAAGGACTGAAGCTCGGCTATGCGAACTCGGTGCTGATATTCGGTGCGCTGATCGCGCTTGCGACCGTCGCCTATTACCTGTTCAAGGCAAATGCAGTTGCGGCATTCTGGATTGCCTACATCCTGACGCGCCCGCTTGGCGCATCCCTGGGGGACAGTCTTTCGCAGCCCGTCGACAATGGCGGAATCGGTTTGGGCGCGACGGCCACGAGCGCAATTTTCCTCGCGACCATACTGAGCCTGGTGCTTTACCTTACCGCCACCCGCAAAGACGTGATCGAACTGCGCGCAGACGAAAACGACCGGCTCTCCTGATCAGGATTCGATGTGGAACACCTGAACCAGGCGCTATTTCTGCTGATCCACGCAGGCAAGAGCACACCGGGCATCGCTGTCGTCGCGGCCCGCGTCCTCGCGCAGGATCTCATCTGGATCGTGCCGGCGGGGCTGGTCGTCGGCTGGCTGCGAAGCTCCGCCGCCACCAGGCAAGTCTTGCTCGCCGCCGCCCTTGCGGGCTTGACCGGTTTGCTGGTCAACCAGTTGATCGGCGTGGCCTGGTACCATCCGCGGCCATTCGCGGCCGGGTACGGACCAGCGCTGATCGTGCACGCCGCGGACAGTTCGTTTCCAAGCGATCACCTGACCCTGATCTGGGCCGTCGCCTTCAGCCTGCTGCTGCATCGGCAGACCCGGCTCGCCGGATGGACGCTCATCCTGCTGGGGGTGCCGGTGGCCTGGGCACGCGTCTATCTGGGCTTGCATTTTCCGCTGGACATGCTCGGCGCCGCACTGGTGGCGCTGGGTAGTACCTGGCTCATTGGGTGGCAAGAAGATAGATCGATCGCACCCTTGATGCGCACGCTGCTGCCGCTGCATCAAATGATATTCGCCGGTTTGATTCGAAGAGGCTGGGTGGAAAAATGATATTCTTGTCGCCGTGGCCGGACGGCATTCAGGAGAGGCTATGATGCCAACGAATTATGGAAACACAATTCGCGCGGTGACCACCGTCATCACGGTCCTCGGCGCAGGATGCGCCATGTCCGCATCGGTGCACGCCGAGACCATTTACCGCTCGATCAGCCCGAACGGCGAGGTTACGTATTCTTCGCAGCCGGTGCCCGGTGCGCGCGAGTCG
>JAJZUK010000062.1 GCA_021847125.1 Pseudomonadota bacterium
AATCATGCCAGATTTTTCCATGCTCACGAACCCCGCAAACCCTTATTCCATGCGGCTTTCAGACGATTCACCCTTTCGAAACACCCACTTGATTTGCAGAAGAGCCATTGTTTTTTTGCGGCGCTCAGCCCGAGTGCCGCGCGTTGGCGACGATCTGGTGCAGCTTCTCGACGTCGAGGACTTTCAGTTCCTTGTTGTGCACGCGGATGACGCCGGCTTCGTCGAACCTGGACAAGGCGCGGCTGACGGTTTCCTGTGTCAGTCCGAGGAAGCTGCCCAGGTCGAGGCGGGTCATGCGCAGATTGAAACGGGTGTCGGAGTAACCGAGGCGCGCGTAGCGCTCGCCCAGGATCAGCAGGAACGCCGCCACCCTGGATTCCGCGCCCAGCGATCCCAGGAGCCACATCTGCATGTGCTCGCGCGTCAGCTGGCGGCTCAGCAGGCGGTAGACGAATTGCTGCAGTGCCCCGGCCTTGCCGCCCAGGTGGGCGAGCCGCGGGAACGGGATGATCGCAACTTCGCTGTCTTCGAGCGCCACCGCCTCGGTGCGGTAGTGCTGCGCCTCGATACCGTCCAGACCGAGGATGTCGCTTGCCATCGGAAAGCCCAGCACCTGGTAGCTGCCGTTCACGTCGAGCAACACGGTTTTGAAAGTGCCGGAGCGGATCGCGTAGATGGGCCCGAACTGGTCGCCGGCGCGATACAGCGCCATGCCCTGCTGCACGCGGCGCAGCGTAAAGCTCACGTTATGCTCGACCTCGATGCCATCGAGCCCGATTTTCAGCAGCGCCGCGAGTTCCTGCAGGCTCAGCGAAGCGGCCCCGCTCGGTGCCGGCGTTCCAATCTGTGTCTCGTGCAATACGGCGCGTTGTTGCATGGCGATGTTCCTACGGTGGGACTCGATGGCTTGAGTCAAGTGTAGGGGCGGCGCAGAAGCAGGGATATCGGGCAGGCCTGAACTTGGACTACCGGATTTACGGTAGTCCGGCCTCAGCCTCAGACAGAGGCGAGTCCTTCGCGTATCGCGTACCGGGTCAGGTCGGCCACATTATGCAAATCGAGCTTGCGCATGATATTGCGCCTGTGCACTTCGACCGTGCCGGTCGCGATGGACAAGGCATCGGCTATTTGGGCGGAAGACTTGCCGCCCGCCAGCAGTTGCAGCACTTCGCGCTCGCGCCGCCCCAGCGTTTCGCTGCGTTTGCGCCGCATCGAGCGCTTGCGCAGGCTGTCCACCAGCGCGGCGGCGGCTTCCGCATACAGAAACGTTTCGCCTTTGGCCACGGCGCGGATGCCGCGCAGCAGTTCCTCGCTGCCCGTGGATTTGTCGACGTAGCCGCGGGCGCCCGCCTCGAGCATCTGCAGCACCATGCGCCGGTCGGCGAAGCTCGACAGGCCCAGCACCTTGATGCCGGGGTTTTCGGCCAGCATGCGCCGGGTGGTTTCGATGCCGCTCATTCCCGGCAGGCCTATGTCCATGACCACCACGTCTGGCGCGAGTGCGCGCGCGTGCGCAAGCGCCGCAGTGCCGTTGTCCGCCTCGGCGACCAGAACGATGTCCGCGGCATTTCCGACGATCACGCGCAGCGCCTCGCGCAGCATCCTCTGCGCATCCACCAGCATTACGCGGATGCCCGCGGCCGGGCGCGGCGCAGACGGCTTGCGCTGCCTGTACGCGCTTGGCTTCCTCGGCGGCGCTGCGGATCGGGGCATCGCTTGCCTACGCCGGCTGGCCGCGGCTTGCGAGTGCCGCGTTACAGCAGTTGGCACACTTCGTCGAATGCCGGCCGCGGGTTGCGCGGCATCACTTTCGACGGATCGCCGTAGCCGAGATTGCACAGGAAATTCGATTTGACCCCGGTGCCGGCGAAGAATTCGGCGTCCACCTTGGCATTGTCGAATCCCGACATCGGGCCGCAGTCCAGGCCGACCGAGCGCGCAGCCAGGATGAAATAGCCGCCCTGCATCGAGCCGTTGCGAAACGCAGTCTTCTCGGCATGCGCCTTCTTCTCCTCGCCTGCAAATATGCCGCGCGCGTTCTGATTGTGCGGAAACAATTTCGGCAGCAGTTCATAGAATTCGGTGTCGTAGGCGATGATGGCAGTCACCGGCGCCGCCATCGTCTTGTCGACGTTGCCCGGATTGAGCGCCGGCTTCAGCCTTTCTTTCGCCTCGCGGCTGCGCAGGAACAGGAGGCGAGCCGGATTGGTATTCATGGTGGTGGGCGCCCATTTCATCAGTTCGTAGAGTTCGCGCAATTGTGCGTCGTCGACCGGCTTTGCCAGCCAACCGTTTTGCGAGCGCGCGTTGCGGAAAATCAGGTCCAAATCTGCAGGGCTGAGCATCATCATCGGGGTCTCGTTGGAGTGAAAGCACGATTATAGGCGAATGCGGCCGATCGCCTTTAGGGCCGTCGTGCCGCGCAGGCCGGCGTGATTTGCTTCGATGGGGGTGAAAATGCCGTGTTGGTGAGCGAAATCCGACATATTCATAATTTACTTTCGATATATATTTTATCTAATTGTTTTTTAATGAGTTAATAATTCCAAACGCATGCTACAATCGCTTTTAAGCCTTTGTCTCAATTGGAGAAATCTTTAATTTAGCCCTTGACCGGAACATTTATCTCCTCTAAAGTGGGGAATAGTAGTTTTTAGTGGGAAATTATGGGATTTCCTGCTCGAACCGCTTAAATCAATAAGGGGGGACGATGTTTCAAGGTGCGGCAGCCTTAAGCCTCGATGCCAAAGGGCGGCTGACCGTTCCCACGCGGCATCGCGATGCGCTGCTGGAAAAATCCTCCCCTCCCCATCTCGTCCTCACCGCGCATCCCGATGGTTGCCTGCTGCTCTATCCGACGAGCGCCTGGGGGCCGATACGCGCGCGCGTCATGGCCTTTCCTGCGCTCGATGCGCGCTTTTCGGTATGGAAGCGGCTGCTCGTGGGTTTTGCCGAGGAAGTCGAAATCGACGCCGCCTGGCGCGTCCTGATTTCCCCTGAGTTGCGCAAGTTCGCGGCGCTGGAAAAACAAGTGATGTTGGTCGGGCAGGGCAGTCATTTCGAAATCTGGAATCAGGATACCTGGGAAAAACAATTGCAGCAGTTGACGGCGCAGACCCAGCTGCCGCCGGGGATGGAAGATTTTGCTCTGTGACCGCTGTTGCGGCTGAAGGGGCGCCGGCTGTGGCGGCGCAGGATGCGCACAAGACGGTATTGCTGCAGGAGGCGGTCGATGCGTTGGCGATATGCGCTGATTCGAAGCGTGCAGACGGTTGCTACGTCGATGCAACGTTTGGACGCGGCGGACACAGCCGACTGATCCTCGACCAACTGGGTGCGCGCGGGCGCTTGATCGCGCTCGACAAGGATCCGCAAGCGGTTGCGGCTGCAACAAGAATAAACGATGCTCGATTTTGCATGGTGCACGCGAGCTTCGTCGAACTGGCCGGGGTGCTCGAGCGCCTCGGCCTGGAGGGTGTGGATGGGGTGCTGCTCGACCTAGGCGTGTCTTCGCCGCAGCTCGACGATGCTGCACGCGGCTTCAGTTTCCGCCGCGACGGCCCGCTCGATATGCGCATGGACACGAGCCAGGGGCAAACCGCCGCACAGTGGCTGGAAACGGCCAGTGAAGCCGAGATCAGGGAGGTGATCCGCGATTATGGTGAAGAACGGTTTGCTAAACAGATTGCAAAGGCGATTGTTGCTGCTCGGCAAAGAGGGCCAGTCCTCACCACAGGGCAACTTGCCGCTATCGTGGGTACGGCCGTCCGCACGCGGGAAAAAAACAAGGACCCGGCGACGCGCACCTTCCAGGCTGTACGGATTTACGTCAATCAGGAGCTTGCGCAGTTGTCGTTAGCCCTGCCGCGAATCCTCGAGCTGCTGAACCCGGGCGCACGCCTGGCGGTGATCAGCTTCCACTCGCTCGAGGACCGTATCGTCAAACGCTTCATGCACGACTCGGCCCACTCGACTGCGCCGATCCGCCTGCCCTTGCGCGAGCGCGAACTGCCGCAGCCCGGGCTGCGCCTGATCGGCAGGCCGCTGCGCCCCTCGGCCGAGGAGATCGCCGCCAACCCGCGCGCGCGCAGTGCGACTCTGCGCGTCGCCGAACGCAGCGGAGCCTGAGTTGGCGCGCCTCAACCTCATCCTGCTCGCGCTGCTCACCGCCTGCGCGCTCGGCCTGGTGACGTCGCAGGACAAGACGAGAAAGCTGTTCGCCGAGCTCGAGCGCGAGCAGGAACAGGCGAAGCAGCTCGACGTCGAATGGGGGCAGCTGCAGCTCGAACAGAGCACCTGGGCGATGCATGCGCGGGTGGAGAAGATCGCGCGCGAGCGCCTGCACATGAGCCTGCCCGATGCGAAGCGCACGCAAGTGGTGATGCCTGCGACTGCGGGAGCGCAGCGGTGAACTACGCCGCCAGTCCGGTGCTCGCGCTGCGCCTGCCGCTGTGGCGCTCGCGCCTGCTGCTGGTGCTGGTTGCGGGCGGCTTTCTCGTGCTCGCCGGCCGCGCGGTCTACCTGCAGGGGCTGAACAACGATTTCCTGCAGCAAAAAGGCGAATCGCGCTACAGCCGCGTGCTCGAGATCAGCGCCACCCGCGGCAAGATCACCGACCGCCACGGCGAGGCGCTCGCGATAAGCACGCCGGTGAAATCGGTGTGGGCGATCCCGGAGGAGGTGCAGTTCTCCGGACAGCAGCGCGCCAGGCTAGCGGCCCTGCTGGAGATGCCGCCGCGGGAAATCGACAAGCGCCTGAACGATGCAACTGCGTTCGTCTACCTCAAGCGCCAGATTCCGCCCGAGGTCGCCGAGCGCGTGAGCGCGCTGCACATCCCGGGCCTGTTCCAGAATCAGGAATACCGCCGCTACTACCCCGGCGGCGAAGTCATGGCGCAAATGCTCGGCTTCACCGGTGCCGACGACATCGGGCAGGACGGCATCGAGCTTGCGTTCCAGTCCACGCTTGCCGGCAAGTCCGGCAGCCGGCGCGTGATCAAGGACCGCATGG
This sequence comes from Pseudomonadota bacterium, assembly GCA_021847125.1. The sequence goes on from JAJZUK010000062.1 coordinate 5,012, forward strand.
GACACATCGTCGAGGATACGGAATCGATACGCGAGGCACAGAACGGCGGCAATCTCACGCTGGCGCTGGACGCGAGACTGCAGAATCTCGCGTTCTCGCAGCTGAAACTCGCGGTGGACGGCAACAAGGCCAAAGCGGGCGCCATCGTCGTGCTCGACGCCAAGTCGGGCGAGGTGCTGGCGCTGGCCAACCTGCCTACCTACAACCCCAACAACCGCAGCCGCCTGTCCGGCGCGCAATTGCGCAACCGTGTCATCACCGACACGTTCGAGCCGGGCTCCACGCTCAAGCCGTTCACGATTTCTGTGGCGATCGAGGAGGGAAAAGTCAGGCCGGACTCGATGATAGCGACCGCGGGCGGCACCTTCAGCATCGGCCGCGCGACCATACACGACGCGCATCGCTTCGGCGACATGACCGTGGCGCAGGTGATCCAGCGCTCGAGCAACGTCGGCGCGGCCAAGATTGCGCTCGGTCTGAAGCCTGAGGACATGTGGGCCATGTTCGACAAGGTCGGCTTCGGCGCCGCGCCGCGCCTCGGCTTTCCCGGCGCGGCCAGCGGCCGCTTGCGTCCGTACAAGAGCTGGCGCCCGATCGAGCAGGCCACGATGGCCTATGGCCACGGCATCTCGGTGTCGCTGCTGCAGCTCGCGCGCGCCTATACGATTTTTGCCGACGACGGCGAGCTCATGCCGTTGTCGCTGCTGCGGGTCGATGCCCCGCTCGTAGGCAGGCCGATCATTTCCGCGGCGACTGCGCACAAGATGCGCGACATGCTCGAACTGGCGGTGCAGCCCGGCGGCACTGCACCGCAGGCGCGCGTGGTGGGCTATCGCGTGGCGGGCAAGACCGGCACCGCACACAAGGAAGAAAACGGCGGCTACGCCAAGGACAAATATGTGGCGTCTTTCGTGGGGCTGGCGCCGGCCTCGAATCCGCGCCTGGTGATCGCGGTGATGATCGATGAACCGAGCGCGGGCCAGTACTACGGCGGGACGGTCGCGGCGCCGGTGTTCTCGGCGGTGATGGGCGGGGCCTTGCGCATGCTCGGCGTGCCGCCGGATGCGCCGCTCGAACCGCTGGAACTGCCGCCCGATGGCGCGCAAATCAAGGAGGGCGTTTGAACGTGGACGGCGGCAGATGCGTGCAGAAATTTTGCATGGACCAAGCGCCTGAGCCGCAGGGGTCGAGCGAGCGTGAATAAGACGGCAATCGACATATTGGACCAACTGCGCCAGCAGGGTGCCAGGATAGGCGGACTCAGCGCCGACAGCCGCGGCTTGCACGCGGGCGACGCTTTCGTCGCCTACCCCGGAGCCAGCACCGACGGCCGCCGCTACATCGCCGACGCGATCGCGCGCGGTGCCTCGGCGGTGCTGTGGGAGCGCGACGGATTTTCCTGGAATCCGGAGTGGCGCGTACCGAACCTGGCGCTGGACGGCCTGCGTGCTCTGGCCGGCCATCTCGCCCACGAAGTCTACGGCCGCCCCTCGGAACAACTGTGGCTCGCCGCAGTCACCGGCACCAACGGCAAGACCTCCTGCAGCCAGTGGATCGCGCAGGCATTGAACGCACTGGGTCGCAAGACTGCCGTGATCGGCACGCTCGGCAGCGGATTCCCCGCGCTGCCGGGGCAGGAAGCGGCCGCGGCGCTCGTGCCGAGCATCAACACGACGCCGGATGCGATCGAACTGCACCGGCTTCTGGCCGAATTTCTCCGGGCCGGCGCGCAGGGCGCGGTGATGGAAGTGTCCTCGGTCGGCCTGGATCAAG
>JAJZUK010000063.1 GCA_021847125.1 Pseudomonadota bacterium
AAGCGCCGCGGTCTTGCCGATGCAGGAACCCTGTTCGCCTATGGGCGAGACGCAGCCGATTACGACGTCGTCCACCTGGCTGGTGTCCAGATCGTGCCGGTCGGCAAGCGCGTTCAGCGCGCCCGCAAGCAGATTGACCGGCTTGATGTCGTACAGCGCGCCGCTGGACTTGCCGCGTCCGCGCGGCGTGCGGATTGCGTCGAAAATCATGGCTTCGGCCATGGTGGTCTCCCGGATCAGGTTGAACGAGGACGGGCGCAGGCTACGCCGCAGAGCGTTTATGATACCGCTGTTCAAGCGCCGACGCGCGCGCCCCGCGCAGCGTGGCACACTGGCAAGCGCAAGGAGCGATCCATGTCCGACCCTACCAGCACATTCCGCGCATTGATCGAGCGCATGACGCAGGCGATCTGCCGCGGCGACGGTGCCGCGGCCGCGGCCTGCTTCACCCCCGACGGCATTTATCACGACGGCTTCTACGGCGAATTTCGCGGGCGCGAGGCGATACGCGGCATGGTCGAGCAGCATTTCCACGCCAATGCGCGCGACTTCTCCTGGAAACTGTCGGATGCCTTGAGCGACGGCGAACTGGGCTATGCGCGCTACGCCTTTTCCTACACTTCGCAGATCGCGGGCAGCGAAGGCCAGCGCGTGTTCTTCTCCGGAATTGCGCAGGTCCGGCTCAAGGACGGCCTGATTGCGCGCTATGGCGAGGTGTTCGATCGCGGCGTGGCGCTGGCGCAGATGAATTTCGCCCCGGAGCGCATCGCGAAGTCCTTGAAACGCTGGGCGGAGCAGGAAAAGGCCGCCGAAAAATAAATCCCCCCGGACGCCGCACTATCTGTATAATCCGCCCCGCATCGTTCAATCCCAGTCTGTCCGCTGCTCTCGCGGTTCTGTTTTAGTTCCCCGAATTAACCAAAAATCATCTGCCTGGACTGGCATCGCGTAACCAATCGTCGACAGGCCGATACCAGGAGTCATTGATGTCTTTTTCCGCACTCGGCCTGCGCGCCGAACTATTGCTTGCCGTCGGCGAGCAAGGCTATACCCAACCCACCCCGATTCAGGCACAGGCGATTCCCGCCGTGCTTGCCGGCCGCGACCTCATGGGTGGCGCCCAGACCGGCACCGGCAAGACCGCGGGCTTCACCCTGCCGCTGCTGCATAAACTCGCCGAACAGCCGGTCGGCACGCACGGCCGCACGCCGGTGCGCGCGCTGATCCTCGTGCCCACGCGCGAACTCGCGGCGCAGGTGCAGGCGAGCGTCTACACCTACGGCAAGCATCTGCCCAAGATCCGTTCGCTGTCGGTGTACGGCGGCGTCGGCTTCCACCCGCAAGTGCAGGCCTTGAAGCGCGGCATCGATATCCTCGTCGCGACGCCGGGGCGGCTGCTCGACCACCTGCAGCAGCGCACCGTGGATTTGTCCAAGGTGCAGATGCTGGTGCTCGACGAGGCCGACCGCATGCTCGACATGGGCTTTCTGCCCGACATCCGCAAGGTGCTCGCGCAGTTGCCGAAACAGCGCCAGAACCTGCTGTTCTCGGCCACGTTCTCCGACGAAATCAAGCGGCTTGCCGACGGTTTCATGCACGAGCCGCTGCTGATCGAAGTGGCGCGCCGCAATGCCGCCGCCGAACTGATCGAACAGCGCGTGTGCCCGGTGGACCGCGAACGCAAGAAGGACCTGCTCGCGCACCTGATCACCAACGGCGACTGGAAACAGGTGCTGGTGTTCACGCGCACCAAGCACGGCGCGAACAACCTCGCCGAGAAGCTGGTCAAGTCCGGCATCCGCGCCGACGCGATCCACGGCAACAAGAGCCAGCCCGCGCGCACGCGCGCATTGACCGAGTTCAAGGCCGGCAAGATCCGGGTGCTGGTCGCGACCGACATCGCCGCGCGCGGCCTCGACATCGACGAGCTGCCGCATGTGGTCAATTTCGAGCTGCCCCACGTGGCCAACGATTATGTGCACCGCATCGGCCGCACCGGCCGCGCAGGTTCGACCGGCGAAGCCGTTTCGCTGGTGTGCGTGGACGAACTCGGTCTGCTGCGCGACATCGAGCGCCTGATCAAGCGCGAGATCAAGAAGGAAATCGTCCCGGGCTTCGAGGTCGATCCGCGCATCAAAGCCGAACCCATCGTCCAGGGCAAGCGCGGCGGGCAGCAGCAACGCCGGCCTTCCGGCGCGCCGCACAAAGCGGGCGGCGGCAACCGCGGCCAGAACGCGCCGCGCCAACCGGCCGGCCGCGCCGGCGGCAAGAACAGCCGCGATTCGGGCAGGCGCTCGTTCGCGTACTAAACAAGTAGATCGCGAAAGAAAAAGCCGGCTTAGGCCGGCTTTTCTATTTGTGCGGCCGAATCATTGAGCCGGCGGCGCGAACACAGGTATCATTCGCCGGAATCCAAACAGCGCCAGGAGAGCCAGCCGATGAAAGCAGTGCTTTGCAAACAATACGGTCTGCCCGACACGCTCGTGGTCGAGGACATCCCAGCGCTGACGCCCGCGGCGGGGCAGGTCGTGGTGAGCATGAAGGCAGCCGGCGTCAATTTCCCCGACGCGCTGATCATTCAGGGCAAATACCAGATGAAGCCGCCTATGCCGTTTTCGCCGGGCACCGAGCTCGCAGGCGTGGTGAAGGCGGTCGGGGCCGGGGTGGGCAACGTCAAGCCCGGCGACGCGGTGATCGCCTATGCCGGCTACGGCGCCTACGCCGAGGAAGTCGCGGTCGATGCGCGCGCCTGCATACCCATGCCGCGAGGCGTGGACTTCAAGGTGGCCGCCTCGTTCATGATGACCTATGGCACGTCCTACCATGCGCTCAAGGACCGCGCGCTGCTGCAAGCCGGCGAGACGCTGCTGGTGCTGGGCGCTGCGGGCGGCGTAGGCAGCGCCGCGGTGGAATTGGGCAAGCTCATGGGCGCGCGCGTGATCGCCGCCGCCTCGAGCGAAGACAAGCTCGCGGCATGCAGGCAGCTCGGCGCCGACGCCACCATCGACTATTCAAAGGAAGACTTGCGCGAGGCGGTGAAGCGCATCACCGAAGGCAAGGGCGTGGACGTGGTCTACGACCCGGTGGGCGACAAGTTCGCCGAACCGGCGATGCGCGACATGGCTTGGGGCGGACGCTATCTCGTGATCGGCTTCGCCGGCGGCGAAATTCCGAAAATTCCGCTCAACCTGCCGCTGTTGAAAGGCTTCTCCATCGTCGGCGTGTTCTGGGGCAATTTCACGCGCAAGGAACCGCAGAAGAACGAGGCCAACGTGCGCGAACTGCTGGGCTGGATCGCGAGCGGCAAGTTGAAGCCGCTGGTCAGCGCCGCCTATCCGCTGGAGCAGGCAGCACGCGCCTTGAAGGACGTGATGGAGCGCAAGGTCAAGGGCAAGGTGGTGCTGGTCGCGGGCTAGGGCTAGAGCTAGGGCTGCGGCTCGAGCACATAGCCGAAGCGCTGCGGCGCTTCTTGCGCGCGCATGCGCACGAGCGGCAGGCTCGCGGCGCCGGTGCTGAAATACACCTCGTTCGTGTCCCCCGCCTCTTCGATCAAGGCGAGCAGCCGTTCCTCGTCGAGCACGTGCCCGTCCGCATACGACAGCGCTTCCAGCGCGCGCGGCAGATCGCGATCGAGCAGCAGCCCGGGCCCATGCTCGGTGACGAGCAGCAGATTGCCGGCTTCGTCCATGTACACGGCCCGCAGCTCGGCGCAAGCCGCGCCGGTGTGCGTTGCGAACGCGAGCGGATGCGCATGCGCGATGCGATACACCAGCGGCGTGTAGGCGAGCGCAACGTAGACGCGCTGCGGCCCGTTCTGGAAATACCAGCGTCCCGCGTCGTCATGTGCGTAATTGCGGCCGATGAATTCGATCAGCTTAGTATTGGCGACGCGCTCGAAGCCGGCGGCGGATGCGCTCTTGATCGACCACTGGCCGCGATGGTCGAGCGCAAGCCAGCCGTAAACTGCGGGCACGTTCGGCCATTTGGCCATGGCGCGGATGACGCTGTCGTCCATAGACTTGGATCTCATTTGCCGAACGCTGTTGCGTGCCAGTATATGCCCAAAAAAAATCGCGCGGCCAATCCCGCAGAAGCTCCGGCGCGGCCCGCGCTTAACCGAGCAATTTCTGTCGCGCGGGTTCGGGTTTCGCGCAAGGCAGAAACCGGCCGCGCCCGGGGGCTCCGGCCGGGTTGCCGCGCTCGGCCACGATTTCACCTCGGGACAGCACCGTCTCGGGCCAGCCGCGCACGACGACGCCCTCGTAAGGGGTGTAATCGACGTTATGATGCAGGAGCGCATTGCTGATGGTGACTTCGCGCTGCGCGTCCCAGATGACGAGGTCGGCATCGCCACCCACCGCGATCGTGCCTTTGCGCGGATACAGACCGTAGGTCTTCGCCACGTTCGTCGCCGTGAGCGCAACAAACTGGTTGACGCTGATGCGTCCCTTGGAGACTCCGTCAAAAAGCAGCGGCAGCCGGGTCTCGATACCGGGTATGCCGTTCGGCACGTAACGAAATGGCGCATCGGCGCCCTTGACCATCTTGCCCTGAGCATCGTTAAAGCGGAACGGGGCGTGATCGGATGAGAAGACCTGGAACACCCCCGAGGCGAGCCCATCCCAGATCACCTGCTGGTTGGCCTTGTCGCGCGGCGGCGGACTGCATATGCACTTCGCGCCATCGAAATTCTCGAGTCCCAGATCCGCGGCAGTCAGGTACAGATATTGGGGGCAGGTTTCGGCGTAAATGCGCAAGCCCCGGTTTTGCGCCCACTGGATCTGTTCCACGGCCTCGCGCCCCGATACGTGCACGATCAGGATCGGTACCTCGGTCAGTTCCGACAGCGCAATCGCCCGGTGGACGGCTTCGCGCTCCACCGTCATCGGACGCGCAGCCGCATGAAACCGGGGCGCGGTGTGGCCTGCGCTTTCGAGCAGATCGGTAAGCCAGGCAATGCATTCGCTGTTTTCGGCATGAATCATGGCCATGGCGCCCTCGCGCTTCGCGAGCGCAAGCAGTTCCAGAATCTGCCGGTCGTTGAGCTTGAGATCGTCGTAAGTCATGTAGATTTTGAACGACGTGTAGCCGTCCGCGATCAGCCGCGGCAGCTCTGCGCGCAGCACCTGCGGACTGGGGTCGGTGACGATCAGGTGAAAGGCGTAATCGACCAAGGCCTTGCCCTCGGCGCGGCGGTGGTAGTCCTCCACGGCCGAGATGACCGAGCCGCCTTTCGTCTGGCAGGCGAATGGGATCACCGTGGTGGTGCCGCCGCACGCCGCGGAAACGGTACCGGAGGCGAAATCGTCGGCCATCCGGCTGCCATCGCTCATGGGCTGGTCGAGATGGCAATGGCCATCCACCCCGCCCGGCAACACGTGTTTCCCCGCTGCGTCGATGATTCGCGCTGCGCCTTCGAGGCGCTCGGCAAGCGCCACCACTTTACCCGAGCGCACGCCGATATCGCAGCGCATGAGGTCGGACGCTGTGACGACGATGCCGTTGCGCACGATCAGATCGAAACCAGTCAGCTCGTGTGATGGTGTCATGGTCCTAGAGTCTATTGCAAAATGAGGGGATACCCCCCCTCATACTCCCCTAAATCGGCCGTTGCAAAATTCATTTTGCAACGGGTTCTTAGGCAACGTCGCGGAACAGACGTCCCCATCCCTGGACCCGCGCAGGATCCACGCCGGCTACGCGCAGGCTGGCCCACACGGCCAGCGATACGGTGTCGTAGATCGGGATGCCGAGTTCCCGTTCGAGCGGTTCGGCGAGCGGCGCACCCTTCATGTTGGTGCAGAAAATGGTGATCGCCTGCGGTTTCGCCAGTGCCACCGCGCGTACCATACGCGCCAGGGTTTCGGTGCCGATCTCGGAAAAATCGAAGTTGACCTTGATGCCCGCATGCTGATCGGCGATGCAGTCGAAACCTTCCCTGCGGAAGGTGGCGTTGATTCGTGCCTGGATGTCGTCGATATACGGCGACACCATGCCCAAGCGGGTGGCGCCGGTGAGCTTGAGCACCTCGGCGAGCGCGAGGACCGAGGAGCAGGCGGGAATGCCGGTGCGCTCGGTAATCGCCCGGCACAGCTTGTGGTCCTGTTCGAACCCCATCCAGCCAGCCGAGGTACCGTTCCAGCAGATGACCTGGCATTCGGCATCAGCGAGCAATTCTGCTGCCGCCAGTTGCCGGGAAATATCGAACTGGCCGAGCGCCTGCTGCGACAGGCTGATTTCGGTGACCCGGAAGCGGCCGAAATGCGCGCTGACCTCGGGCAGATCCGCCAGCATCCGGGCGCAAACCGGCTCCAGGGTAGTATTGGAAGACGGGGTCAACATTCCAAGAATGATCCGCTTCACCGTTTGCCCCCATCGAGGAAATTCAATCGCCCGGCAGCTCGGGCAGCCACGTGCCGCTGGTCGCAAACTGGCATTGTATACATTTGGGCAAGCATAGTTGACCGCCGCAGTCCGCAGCTATCGCCCCCGGCGTCCTTGCCCCTGCATGCGCTTGCGCTTATAGTACGGCGCTCCACGATCCCGTAACGAGACGAGGGGACATCCCCCGAGGGGACTTCCTTTGGGCGCATCCCCTCGTGCTCCCCCAATTCGGCCCGCTGCACCGTGCAGCGGGCTCGGAACGAAACCGAGGAAGCAGGCAATGGCACGCGAACAATTTGCCTTTCACCACACGCTGCGGGTGCGCTGGGCGGAAGTGGACCGGCAGGGCATCGTATTCAACGGCAATTATTTCCTCTATTTCGACG
>JAJZUK010000064.1 GCA_021847125.1 Pseudomonadota bacterium
TCGCACTCGGCGATGCCGCGCAAACCGCCTACGACGAGGCGGTAGCCCTGACCGCGTTTGCGGGCGCGCTGTTGTGGCTGATCACGCGCAAGCAACGGCGCGAACTGCAGCCGCGCGACGGCTTTTTGCTGGTGGCGCTGGTGTGGACCGTGTTGCCGGCCTTCGCCACGCTCCCGCTCATGCTCTACCTGCCGCAGCTTTCGTTCACCGACGCCTACTTCGAAACCGTCTCGGGACTCACCACTTCCGGGGCGACGGTGCTCTCCGGCCTGGACGCGCTGCCGCCCTCGATCAACATCTGGCGCACGTTTCTGGTCTGGGTCGGCGGCATGGGCGTGATCGTGCTGGCGGTGGCGGTGCTGCCGCTGCTGGGCGTGGGCGGCAGCCAGATCTACAAGGCGGAAACGCCCGGGCCGATGAAGGACACCAAGCTCACGCCGCGCATCGCCGAGACCGCCAAGGGGCTGTGGCTGGTGTATTTCACGATCACCATCGCCTGCATCCTGTCTTACCGCCTTGCCGGCATGACCTGGCTCGATGCGATGATGCACGCGTTCTCCACCATGGGCCTGGGCGGATTTTCCTCGCACGACGCGAGCTACGCCTATTGGAACTCGCCCGCGATCGAAGCGGTAAGCATTTATTTCATGCTGCTTGCGGGCATGAATTTCGGCACCCACTTCCTCGCCTGGCGGCGCTGGAGCTTCGGCCCGTACGCGCGCGACCCGGAGGCCCGGCTCTATCTGCTGCTGGTCGGCGCGAGCGTGCTCGGCGTCGCGTATTACTTGCTCGCCAACCAGACCTATCCCAATTTCTGGACCGCGCTGCGCTATGCCGCATTCAACGTGGTTTCGATCGCCACCACCACCGGTTTTTCCAACACCGACTTCAATTTGTGGCCGATATTCGCGCCGGTGTGGATGCTGTTCCTGTGCAGCTTCGCCAGCTGCTCCGGCTCGACCGGAGGCGGCATCAAGATGATCCGCGCCAGATTGATGGCGAGCCAGGCGGTGCGCGAAATGACGCGCATCATCCACCCGCGCGCGGTGGTGCCGGTGAAGCTGGGGGGCGTGCGGGTGGAGAACAACATCATTTTCGCCGTGCTCGCGTTCATCCTGATGTACAACGGCGCGGTCATCGCCATGACCATGCTGCTCGCGGCTTCCGGCCTGGACATCATCACCGCGTTCTCCGCCGTGATCGCCTGCATCAACAACACCGGCCCGGGCTTGAACCAGGTGGGACCGGCAACGACCTATGCCGGCTTGAACGCTTTCCAAATCTGGATCTGCACCGCCGCCATGCTGCTCGGGCGCCTGGAATTGTTCACGCTGCTGGTGGTGTTCACGCCCGGGTTCTGGCGCAAGTAGTCAGGGTCCGTCGACGTTCAGCCGTTTGAACGAACCGAGAAACAAGTCGATGTCGCCCGCGGCCACGCCGCTGCGCGAATCCAACGCAGCCCTACTTCGCCGCGATCACCGCGATCTCGACCAGCATGTCGGCAGCTGCGAGCTTGGCCTCGACGCAGGCGCGCGCCGGCAGGTTGGCCGGATCGACCCAGGCGAGCCAGGCCTGGTTCATCTCCTCGCGCGTGCGCATGTCGGCGAGCCAGATCTGCGCCGAGACGATCTTCGATTTATGGCTGCCGGCCTGCGCCAGCAGCGCATCGATGCGGCCGAGAATCTCCTCGGTCTGGGCCTTGACCGGAGCCGGACGCCGGTCTGCGACCGTGCCGGCGACATACACCATGCCGTTCGCTTCGACGGCGCCGGAAAGGATTTTCGCGGGTTGATGGCGGACGATGCTCATAAGAATTTCCTCAAATTATGCGGTAACGGGTCGAACTGTATCGTAAGCCAGCGCCGGCGCCAGCCATTTTTCCGCGTCGGCCAGAGACCAGCCCTTGCGCCGCGCGTAATCCTCGACCTGATCGCGTTCGATCTTGCCGACTGCGAAATATTGCGCTTCCGGGTGCGAGAAATAGAATCCGCTCACCGCCGCCGCCGGCCACATGGCGTAGCTCTCGGTCAGCGTGATGCCGAGCTTGGGCGCGTCCAGCAGCCGGAACAGATCGCCTTTCTCGGTGTGGTCCGGGCAGGCGGGGTAACCCGGCGCCGGGCGGATGCCGCGGTACTCTTCGCGGATCAGGGCCTCGTTGTCCAGCGCTTCGTCGGCGGCGTAGCCCCAGAACTCGCGCCGCACGCGCTGGTGCAAATGCTCGGCGAAGGCCTCGGCCAGGCGGTCGGCCAGCGCCTTGAGCATGATCGCGCTGTAGTCGTCGTGCCGGGCTTCGTATTCCTTTACCCGCGCCTCGATGCCGATGCCGGCGGTGACGGCGAAGGCGCCGAGGTAGTCCTTGACCCCGGAACTCTTGGGTGCGACGAAATCGGCCAGGCAGTAATTCGGCTTGCCCGTGGGCCGCTGCGCCTGCTGGCGCAGGTTGTGCAAGCGCATCGCCACCCGGCTGCGCGATTCGTCCGTATAGATCTCGATGTCGTCGCCGACGCTGTTCGCGGGGAAAAATCCGATGACGCCGTTCGCGCTCAGCCACTTTTCCGCGATGATATTCGCGAGCATCGCCTGGCCCTCGGCCAGCAGGTTGCGCGCGGCCTCGCCCACCAGCGGATCGTGCAGGATCTTCGGGTACGCGCCCGACAACTCCCAGGTCTGGAAAAAGGGCGACCAGTCGATGTGGCTCGCGATCGCGGCCAGATCGTATTCGCGCAGCTCCTTCACGCCGATGAACGCGGGCACGGGCGGCGCGTAGGCCGACCAGTCGGTGATGTGCGCGTTGGCGCGCGCCTGCGCCAGCGGCAGCAGCGGCGTGCGCGGCTGCCGCGACTGGTGCTGGCTGCGGATCTTGTCGTAGTCGGCGCGCACCGTGCGCGCATACTCGCCGCGCGACTCCTCCGACAGCAGGCTCGAGCACACGCCCACCGCGCGCGAGGCGTCCGGCACATAGACGGTGGTGCCGCTGTAATGCGGCGCAATCTTCACCGCGGTGTGCACGCGCGAGGTGGTGGCGCCGCCGATCAGCAGCGGCAGCGTGAAACCCTCGCGTTCCATTTCGTGCGCCACATGCGCCATTTCCTCGAGCGAGGGCGTGATCAGTCCCGACAAGCCGACGATGTCGCATTTCTCCTCGCGCGCAACCTGCAGGATCTTGCTTGCGGGCACCATGACGCCGAGATTGACGACTTCGTAGTTGTTGCACTGGAGCACCACGCCGACGATGTTCTTGCCGATGTCGTGCACATCGCCCTTGACCGTGGCCACCACGATCTTGCCTTTGGGCTTGGCCGCCTCGCCCGATGCGAGCGCGAGCTTTTCCTTCTCCGCCTCGATGTAGGGCACCAGATGCGCCACCGCGAGCTTCATCACGCGCGCCGATTTCACCACCTGCGGCAGGAACATCTTGCCCGCGCCGAACAGGTCGCCGACGACGTTCATGCCGTCCATGAGCGGGCCTTCGATCACGTGGATCGGGCGCCCGCCGTCGCGTTCGGCCTGCTGCCGCGCTTCCTCGGTGTCCTCGATGATCCAGTCGGTAATGCCTTTCACCAGCGCATGCGACAGTCGCGCCGCCACGCTCTGCTTGCGCCAGGCGAGGTCCTCGGCCTGCACTTTGCCGCCGCCCTTGACCGTTTCGGCGAACGCGACCATGCGCTCGGCCGCATCCGGCCTGCGGTTGAGGATGATGTCTTCCACGTGCTCGAGCAGATCCTTCGGGATCTCCTCGTACACGCCCAGCTGGCCGGCGTTGACGATGCCCATCGACATGCCCGCCTGGATCGCGTGGTAGAGGAAGGCCGTGTGGATCGCCTCGCGCACCGCATCGTTGCCGCGGAAGGAAAAGGAGACATTGGACACGCCGCCCGATACGCGCGCGTAGGGAAGATTCGCGCGGATCCAGCGCGTCGCTTCGATGAAGTCGAGCGCGTAGTTGCTGTGTTCCTCGATCCCGGTGGCGATGGCGAAGATGTTGGGATCGAAAATGATGTCCTCGGCGGGGAAACCGACTTCCTGCGTGAGGATGTCGTAGCAGCGCCGGCAAATGCTCTGGCGCCGCTCCAGGCTGTCGGCCTGGCCCTGTTCGTCGAACGCCATGACGATCACCGCCGCGCCGTAGCGGCGCGCGAGCTTTGCCTGGCGCACGAACTCGTCCTTGCCCTCCTTGAGCGAAATCGAATTCACCACCGCCTTGCCCTGCACGCATTTCAGCCCGGCCTCGATCACCGACCACTTGGACGAATCGAGCATCAGCGGCACGCGCGAAATGTCGGGCTCGGAGGCGATCAGGTTGAGGAAGGTGACCATGGCTTTTTGCGAGTCGAGCATCGCCTCGTCCATGTTCACGTCGACCATTTGCGCGCCGCTCTCGACCTGCTGGCGCGCGACCGCGAGGGCAGGGCCGTAGTCGCCCGCGAGGATCAGGCGCGCGAAGGCCTTGGAACCGGTGACATTGGTGCGCTCGCCGACGTTGACGAACAGCGAGTCGTCGCCGATGTTGAGCGGCTCCAGGCCCGCGAGGCGCAGCTTCTTCTCGATCTGCGGCACCGGCCGCGGCGGCAGATCCTTCACCGCGCGCGCGATCGCACGGATATGCGCGGGCGTGGTGCCGCAGCAGCCGCCGACGAGGTTGAGGAAACCGCTTTGCGCGAATTCCTGCAGCTGGCCGGAGGTATAGTCGGGCGTCTCGTCGTAGCCGGTCTCCGACAGGGGATTGGGCAGGCCCGCGTTGGGATAGCAGCTGAGATAGGTGTCGGCGACGCCGGACAACTCCTCGATGTACGGCCGCATCAGCTTCGCGCCGAGCGCGCAGTTCAGGCCCACCGCGAGCGGGCGCGCATGGCGCACCGAATTCCAGAACGCCTCCGGCGTCTGCCCGGTGAGCGTGCGCCCGGAGGCGTCGGTGATGGTGCCGGAGATGATGATGGGCCAGCGCCGGCCGCGCGCCTCGAACGCGCAATCGATCGCGAACAGGGCCGCCTTGGCGTTGAGCGTATCGAAAATGGTCTCGACCAGGATCAGGTCCGCGCCGCCGTCGAGCAGGCCGCGCAGCGACTCGCCGTAGGCGGCGACCAAGGTGTCGAAGTCGATGTTGCGAAAGCCCGGATCGTTGACGTCGGGCGAAATCGAGGCAGTCTTGGTCGTCGGGCCGAGCACGCCGGCGACGAAGCATTGCCGCCCCGGCGCCTTGTGCATGCAGGCGTCCGCGGCCGCGCGCGCGATACGCGCCGCCTCGCTGTTGATTTCGTACACCAGGTCCTGCATGCCGTAGTCGGCCATCGACGGCGCGTTGGCATTGAAGGTGTTGGTCGAGATGATGTCGGCGCCCGCTTCCAGATAGGCGTCGTGGATCTCGCGGATGACGCCCGGTCGCGTCAGCGACAGCAGGTCGTTGTTGCCCTTGAGGTCGCGCCCGAAAGCGGCGAAACGCTGGCCGCGATAGTCCGCCTCGGCGAGCTTGTAGCTCTGGATCATGGTGCCCATGGCGCCGTCCAGGATCAGGATACGCTCGCCGAGCAGGCGTTCCAGTTGTGCGGCTTTATTCATAGAGTGTGTCACGAAATGAGGGGATACCTCCCCTCATACTCCCCTAAGAGTCTGTTGCAATATGAGGGGATACATCCCCTCATGCTCCCCTATATCGGGCCGTTGCAAAACTCATTTTGCAACGGGTTCTAAGTGAGAGGCTGTTTCACACATTCCGAAACAGCCCTTTTTGCGATGCGGCGCCCAAATAAAAAAACCCGACCTGCCAGCCAGGAACGGGTTTCCTCGCTTTAGCAGCATTTATTTTTCGCCCGGCCGAAACCGGCGGCGCCCGCAATCTGAATCAAATCGGCGCTGTGCGGGATTCTAGCGTGCCTGCGCGCCCCTTGTCCATCGACGCGGCCCCGCATTCGCCGCTGGGGCGGATGAGGCCTTATACTACGCACTTTTGGCGGCCGGGCCCAATACCATGCAGCACCTGACACCGAAGGAAGCCTACGAATTCCTGCGCCAGAACCCGAGCGCGGTGTTCATCGACTGCCGCAGCGAAATGGAATTCCTGTTCGTCGGCCATCCCACCGGCGCGATCATGATCCCGTGGAACGACGGCCCCGATTGGGAGATAAACCCGCATTTCGTCGGCCACGTGAAAAAGGCGGCGAGCGTGGACCGCCCGCTGGTGCTGATCTGCCGCAGCGGCAACCGGTCGCTCGACGCGGGCGCGGCGCTGGAGAAGGCCGGCTTCACCCAGGTGTACAACGTGCTGCACGGCTTCGAGGGCGAACTGAACGAGCAGCACCAGCGCAATTCCACCACCGGCTGGCGCCACGACGGCCTGCCCTGGGAACAATGCTGAGCAGTCCGGGCCGGGGATGAAACGGCTGCGCTCGTGCGGCCGCCGCTGAGTGCCCGCTTTGAATTCGACTGAGCGCGACTATCCGCCGCTGCGCCTGGCGTTTGCGATGTGGGGACTGGGTGCCGCGCTCTACCTGATCGGCTTCTATCAGCGCGTCGCTCCCGCGGTGATCACGCGCGAGCTCATGGGCGAGTTCGCGCTGGGCGCGGCGGCACTGGGCAATCTCGCCGCGTTTTATTACTACAGCTATGTGGCGATGCAGATTCCGGCGGGCCTGCTCGCCGATCGCTGGGGTCCGCGGCGCGTGCTTACCGCCGGCGCGGCGGTCGCGGCGGCCGGCACGCTGTTGTTCGCGCTCGCGCCCACTTATGCCGCAGCGGGC
>JAJZUK010000065.1 GCA_021847125.1 Pseudomonadota bacterium
CGCATCCTCCATCGTGCTGATGATGATGTCGGGACCGCTGCCGATGTTGGCTGCGACTGCAGCCTTCGGCCGCACGTCTTCCCAGCCCTCGGCGTCCAGGCGCACTTCGATGCCGGTTTTTTCGGTGAATTTCTTCGTGTTCGCGAGCCACAGGTCGCCGTCGCCCTGAACGAACTGCTTCCAACGCAGCACGCGCAGCTTGGCGCCTTTTTCGGGCTTCAGGTGCAGCGCGGGCACAGCGGCGGCTTCTTTCTTGGCCGCTGCCAGAACATCTCCGGCTGCGGCGCCTGCGGCCAGGCCGGCGGTCATTTTCAGAAAATTACGACGATCGATATTGCTCATAGAACCTCCTTTGGTTGTTGCTACAGTCTCGTCCCGCTTGAGGGGTCAAACAGGAAAGTGAGTTCGGGATAGAGCTTGATGGCCTCGCCCGGCTTGAACTGGTGGCGTTCGCGCACCACCGCGGTGACTTCGGTGCCGCCGACCTTGCAGAAGATCTGCGTGTCGGCGCCGGTGGGTTCGACCACCACGACTTCCGCGTGCACGCCGTCGGACCGGACCAACAGGTGCTCGGGACGCACGCCGACCACGACCTCGCGTCCTTCCTGCGCGGCCGAGACCGGCGCAGGCAGCAGCAGCCCGTCGGCCATCTGCACCTGCAGGCCGCCGCCGTTGCGGACCAGTTTGCCCTTGAGGAAATTCATCGCGGGCGAACCGATGAACCCGGCGACGAACAGGTTGGCGGGGTTGTCGTAGAGTTCCAGCGGAGAACCGATCTGCTCGGTCTTGCCCGCATTCATCACCACGATCTTGTCGGCCATGGTCATGGCCTCGATCTGGTCGTGCGTGACGTAGATGGAAGTGGTGGTGAGCCGCTGGTGCAGTTCCTTGATCTCGGTGCGCATCTGCACCCTGAGCTTCGCGTCCAGGTTCGACAGCGGCTCATCGAACAAGAACACCTGCGGGTCGCGCACGATGGCGCGACCCATGGCCACGCGCTGGCGCTGGCCGCCCGAGAGCTGGCGCGGGTAGCGCTCCAGGTACTCCATCAAACCCAGGATATTCGCCGCGACCTCGACGCGCTGGCGCATTTTTTCGCGGCTCTCGCCGGCGAGCTTCATCGAAAACGCCATATTGTCGAACACGGTCATGTGCGGGTAGAGCGCGTAGTTCTGGAACACCATGGCGATGTCGCGCTCTTTCGGCGGCACCTGGTTGACCACGCGCCCGCCGATCTCGATGTCGCCGCCGGAGATCTCCTCCAGGCCCGCGATCATGCGCAGCAGCGTCGACTTGCCGCAGCCCGAAGGCCCGACCAGCACGCAGAATTCCCCGTCTTCGATATGTATGTCCACGCCGTGCACGACGCGGGTGGAACCGAAGGATTTGAATACGCCTTTGAGTGTGACGGCTGCCATATCTAATGCCTATTTCAATATGAGGGGATATCCCCTACGGGGACTTCCTTCGGGGTGTCTTCCCTCATGCTCCCCTAAATCAGAGGCCATTTCGGAATGACCGAAATGGCCTTCTAGTTGTTCGTGGTCCATTCCTTGATGTAGCGGTTATGTGTCTGTTTCATGTGCCGCCGCATCGCGTTGCGCGCGGCGCGCGCATCGCGCCTAGCGATAGCGCTGACGACGGCCTGGTGCTCGCGCACCGTCTCGGCGGCCATTTTCGGGTACTCGAGCTTGCGCTCCAGGCTGCGGTACAGCGGCCCCATGCGCTGGTCCCACAGGGTCTGCACCAGCAGCATCAGCGCGCTGTTGCCGCTCGCCTCGGCGATGCTCAGGTGGAACAGCCGGTCCGCGTCCAATGGGTTGTGATCGCGCTTGCTTTTCTTGATCAAGTCGGCGTGGGCCGCGCGTATCGCGCGCTGCTGCGCGGCGCTGGCGTTCTTCGCCGCGAGCGCGGCGCACTCGCCCTCGATCAGCCAGCGCGCGTGCGTCACCTCGAACGGGCCCGCATCGCCCTGCAGTGCGTCGCGCTCGCCCCGCTCGCCCGGCTGGCTCACGTAAATGCCCGAGCCGACACGCACGTCGAGCAGACCCTCGACCTCGAGCGCGATCAGCGCCTCGCGCACCGAAGGCCGGGAGACGCCGAGCTGCTTCGCCAGATCGCGCTCGGGCGGCAGACGCGAGCCCGGCGTGTATTCGCCCTCGCTGATCAGCTCGCTGATCTGATCGGCGATCTGGCGGTACAGGCGGCGCGGCTCTACGGTCTGTAGCGGCATGGATTTCAGTCGATGGCGAAGGCACGCATGGGGACGCAAGCATAGCCGCGGCCGCAAACTTTGGTCAAGTGGTCTGACCAATTTCACGGCGTTGTCTGCGTTGGCCGGCCGCGTCGCAAGGGTGCTGCGTTGCAACAATGCAGCCGCGTTTGGGTCGGCTTATTTTTTGCGCGTATCATGCGCAAGGCCAAGAACGCTTAACAAAACAAGGAGAACTCGATGGCTGGCAGACTGGAAGGCAAGACCGCATTTATCACCGCTGCGGGGCAGGGTATGGGCAAGGCGGCCGCCCTCGCGTTTGCCCTAGAAGGAGCAAAAGTCTGGGCGACCGACCTCAATCCCGGTCCGCTGCGGTCACTCGCCGGCACCGCCGGCATCACCCTCCGGCAACTGGATGCCACCGACGAGCGCGCGATCGCGCAGCTTGCGGCCGAGGCGGGCACGGTCGATGTCCTGCTCAATTGCGCCGGCTATGTCCATCACGGCAGCATTCTGGATTGCGCACCTGCGGACTGGGACTTCAGCATGAACGTGAATCTGCGTTCGATGTATCTGGTGACGCGCGCCTTCTTGCCGGGAATGCTGGCGCAAAAAAAGGGGTCGATCATCAACATGGCCTCGATCGCGTCCAGCCTGCGCGGCTTGCCCAATCGCTGCGTGTACGGCACGTCGAAGGCGGCGGTGATAGGCCTGACCAAGTCGATCGCGGCCGATTACGTCAAGCAGGGCGTGCGCTGCAATGCGGTATGCCCGGGCACCATAGACACGCCGTCGCTGGCTGACCGGATCAATGCGTTTCCCGATCCGGTGCAGGCGCGCAAGGACTTCATTGCGCGCCAGCCCATGGGCCGTCTGGGTACGGTGGAGGATATGGTGCCGCTATTCGTGTATCTTGCCTCCGATGAATCCGCTTTTGCCACCGGAACCACGTTCTCGATCGACGGCGGAATGACGATTTAGCCCCGGCGCAGGCTGTCCATGGGTGCCGGAGGGAAAAGACCTTGCGCTTCCAATGCTTGAATCGAGGGCTGGACCGAGGCCGGGGGCTGAAAAACCGGGGCCTACGCGCGAAAATCGATGGAAACAGTTGGGGTTTTGGCAATTGCTAAGTAAAATGCCGGAATTGTTGAGTAAATCACCCTGCTTTGAAGTCCGGGTCCCTTGAAACGGAGAAAACATGAAACTTTGTCGTTACGGTAAGAATGGCTTCGAGAAGCCGGGCATGATCGATGCCCAGGGCAATATCCGCGAGCTGTCCGCCGTGGTGGAGCAGATCGACCAAGGGACGATCTCGCCGGCCGGGCTGGCAAAGCTGCGCAAAATCAAGGCCGAAACGCTGCCGCTGGTGAAGGGCGAGCCGCGCCTGGGCGTGCCCTATGTCGGTATTTCCAAATTCATCGCGATCGGCCTGAACTTTGCCGATCATGCGCGCGAGGCGAACCTGCCGATCCCGGCCGAGCCCGTCATATTCTCGAAAGCCACGACTTGCATAAACGGCCCGAACGACAAGGTCATCGTGCCCAAGCACTCGACCAAGCTCGACTGGGAGTGCGAACTGGGCGTGGTCATCGGCAAGAAGGCGCAGTACGTGTCCGAGGACAAGGCGATCGACTACGTCGCCGGCTATTGCGTGGTGAACGACGTGTCCGAGCGCGCATTCCAGATGCAGTCCAGCCAATGGGACAAGGGCAAGGGCTGCGATACTTTCGGCCCGATCGGGCCCTGGCTCGTGACTACCGACGAAATCCGCGATCCGCAAAATCTGGACATGTGGCTGGACGTGAACGGCCGGCGCATGCAAAAGGGCAATACGCGCACCATGATATTCGGCGTGGCCAAGCTGGTGTCCTACTGCAGCCAGTACATGACCCTGATGCCGGGCGACATCATCACCACCGGCACCCCGCCCGGGGTCGGCCTGGGCATGAAACCCGAGCCGGTGTGGCTCAAGCCGGGCGATGTGATGAATCTGGGCATCCAGGGCCTGGGCGAACAGCGCCAGGAAGTGGTCGCTTACCCCGGCTGAAACACTGCGGGGTCTGCGGCCCCGATTCGCGCTGAGGTGCCGGGCAGCCTGAGACCGCCCGGCGCGTCACGCCAGACCTAAAATGAAAATTGCAGTCCTGGGCGCCGGCGTAGTCGGAGTGACGAGCGCCTGGTATCTCGCCCGCGCCGGGCATGAGGTAACCGTCGTCGACCGCCAGGACGCGGCGGCGATGGAAACCAGCTTCGCCAACGGCGGCCAGATCTCGATCAGCCACGCCGAACCCTGGGCCAATCCGGGTACGCCGAAGCAGATCCTCAAATGGCTCGGACGCGAAGATTCGCCGATGCTGTTCCGGCTGCGCGCCGATCCCTATCAGTGGGCCTGGGGCCTCGCGTTCCTGCGCGAGTGCCTGCCCGCGCGCACCCGCGCCAATGCGGCGCAGATCGCCGCGATCAACCGCTACAGCCGCGCGCAGCTGCTGGCGCTGCGCGCCGCAACCGGTATCGAGTACGAGCAGCAGACACGCGGCATCCTGCGCATTTATCAGGAGGCGCGCGCGCTGGACGAGGCGGTCGCGGCCGCCGACATGGAACGCCAGCACGGCATCGACCTGCGCGTGCTGAACGCGGCCGAGTGCGTGCAGCTGGAGCCGGCGCTGTCGGCTTGCGCTGCGACCATCGCCGGGGGCGTATGGGCTCCGGCCGACGAGTCCGGCGACGCGCACAAGTTCACGCAGGAACTGGCGCGGCTGTGCGCCGAGCGCGGCGTGCAGTTCCGCTACGGCAGCCGCATCGCGCGCCTGGAGGTCGCGGGCGGGCGCGTGACGCGCGTGCAGCTGGAGCAGGGCGGGATGATCGAAGCCGATGCCTATGTGGTGGCGCTGGGCAGCTACAGCCCCTTGCTGTTGCGGCCTCTGGGGATCTCGCTCCCGGTCTATCCGCTCAAAGGCTATTCGATCACCATTCCGCTCGCCACCGGCGACGTCGCGCCGCAGATCAGCCTGAGCGACGGCGCCTACAAGCTGGTCATGTCGCGCCTGGGCGACCGGCTGCGCGTGGCCGGCACCGCCGAACTCGCCGGCTGGGACACCGCGATCAACGCGGTTCGCTGTCAGGCGATCGTCAGGCGCACGTTCGAGTTGTTTCCCAAAGCGGGCCGGCCGCAGGATGCGCAATTCTGGGCCGGCTTGCGCCCAGCCACGCCCGGCGGCGTGCCCTGCATCGGCCGCACGCGCTACCCCAATCTGTACCTCAATACCGGCCACGGCACGCTCGGCTGGACCATGTCCTGCGGTTCGGGCGCGGCGATCGCGGATATCGTCAGCGGTCGGAGACCCGAGACCGAATTCCGCTTCCTTCAGGGCTGAACAGCGCGTATCTCGGCCACGACGCCGTCGATCAGGCGGCGCGCGATCGAGATCCGATTCGGCAATTTCGGCAGCGCGTCGATGTCGAACCATTGCGCGTCCTCGATTTCGTCCGGGGCGGGCGTGATCTCGCCGCCGGCGTAGTCGGCGACGAACGCGATCATGAGCGAATGCGGAAACGGCCAGGGCTGGCTGGCGAAATAGCGCGCGTTGGCGATGCGCACGCCCGTTTCCTCGAGCGCCTCGCGCGCGAGGCACTGCTCCAGCGATTCGCCGGGTTCGACGAAGCCGGCAAGCGCGCTGTACATGCCGGGCAGAAAATGCGGCGAGCGCGCGAGCAGGATTTCGCGCTCGCGCCGGACGAGGCACATCACCGCGGGCGCGATGCGCGGATAGGCGACGAGGGCGCAGGCGGGGCATTCGCGCGCGCGTTCGTGGCCGCGCTGCTGCGTCGGCGTGCCGCAGCGGCCGCAGAATTGATGCGTGCGGTCCCAATCGATCAGCTGCAGCGCGCGCCCGGCGAGCGCGAACAGACTGTCGTCCAGCTTGGAGTAAAGCGAGCGCAATCCGTGCCAAGCCATGCTTTGCGGCGCCGGCGTGTCTGCGCCATATTCGAAGGCATAGCAGGCGCGCCCGCTCAGGCTGCCCAGATACAGCCGGCGCAGCGGCGCCGCAGCGAACGCGGAAAGTTGCGCATGTCCGGGCAGCTGCGCGGCGGGCACATCGGCGCGAACCAGCAGCAAGGTCTGCTGGAACGCGAAGCACAGGCTCGCTGCGTCAGGCTCGCCCGCATCGATCACCGTGCCGACATAATCCTCGGGCGCGGTGAAGGGCATCATAATGGCGACGCCCTACGCCTTTCTGAAGCGCCGGATCAAGCTGGAGGTATCCCAGCGCCCGCCGCCCATTTTCTGGATCTCGCCGTAGTAGCCGTTGACGATTTCGGTGACCGGCAGCGGCGCGCCGTTTTTCTTCGACTCTTCCAGCGCTATGCGCAGGTCTTTGCGCATCCAGTCCACGGCGAAGCCGAAGTCGAACTTGTCGTCGATCATGGTCTTGCCGCGGTTGTCCATCTGCCACGATTGTGCCGCGCCCTTGCCGATGACATCGAGC
>JAJZUK010000066.1 GCA_021847125.1 Pseudomonadota bacterium
TTGATCAGCAGTCCGAGCGAGGGCTCGGTGATCGGTACGCCGATGCCGAGATAGGACAGCGTCGCCTCCAGCGCGATCGCCGCGGCCACCTGCACCGTGGCGACGACGATGAGCGGCGGCAGGCAATTGGGCAGCAGGTGGCGGAATACGATGCGTGCGGGCGGCAGCGCGAGGCAGGTGGCGGCTTCGATATATTCCTTGCCGCGTTCGATCAGCGCCGTGCTGCGCACGGTGCGCGCGTAATAGGCCCATTGCGCCATGATCAATGCGAATATCGTCTTGCCTATTCCCTGCCCGAGCAGCGCGAGCAGGATCAGCGCGATCAGGATCGAGGGAAAGGACAGCTGGACGTCGACCAGGCGCATGATCAGGCTGTCGCTGCGTCCGCCGAAATAAGCCGCGGCGAGGCCCAGCGCGAGTCCGATCAGCAGGGCGCACAGCGTGCTCGTCACGCCTACGGTCAGGCTGATGCGCAGGCCATAGAATATGCCGGACAGGATATCGCGCCCCTGGTCGTCGCTGCCGAGCCAGAATGTCAGGCCGTTGTCCGACTTGGAGCCGGGCGGCAGGCGGCCGTCGAGCACGTCCAGCTGTGCCAGGTCGTAGGGATTCTGCGGGGAGAGCTGCGGCGCGAACAGGGCGACCGCCAGAATCAGCGTGAGCAGCACGAGTCCGCCGAGCGCAAGCCGGCTGCGGGCGAATTCGGCGGCGATGCGCGCCAAAGGCGTTGCTTCGCGCTGCATTGCCTAAGCCTGCCCCGCGCCGAGGCGCATGCGCGGATCGAGCAGCGAGTAGGCGAGGTCGACGGCGAGGTTGATCAGGATGAACAGGCTCACGATGACCAGCAGGTAGGCGACGATCACCGGGCGGTCGAGCACATTGATTGAATCGATGATCAGCTTGCCCATGCCGGGCCAGGAGAATATCGACTCGGTGACGATCGCGAACGCGATCACCGAGCCGAATTCCAGGCCGATCACGGTGATGATCGGGATCAGGATGTTCTTGAGCACGTGCACGCCGACCACGCGCGCGTTCGACAGGCCCTTGGCGCGGGCGAATTTGACGTAGTCCTGCAGCAGTGCCTCGCGCGTGCCGGCGCTGGTGAGGCGCACGATCAGCGAAAGTTTGAACAGCGCGAGGTTGGTGGCTGGCAGGATCAGGTGGCGCAAGCCGTCCCAGGAGAGGAAGCTCACCGGAACGCCGAGCAGCAGGCTGGTCGGACCGCGGCCGTTCGACGGCAGCCAGCCGAGTTCGACGGCGAACAGCATGATCAGCATCAATCCGACCCAGAACGTGGGCAGGGAGAAGCCGAGGATGGAGCCCGTCATGATCAGCTTGCCCGGCCAGGAGTCGGGCTTCAAGCCCGCCCACAGGCCGAGCGGAATGCCGAGCAGCACCGCCATGCCGGTGGCGGCCAGGGCGAGCTCGAGCGTTGCCGGCAGCCGCTCCAGCACCAGCTGCAGCGCCGGGATGTTGTAGGCGAAGGACTTGCCGAGATCGCCGGCGAGGGCCTGCTTGACGAAGATCAGGTACTGCTGCCACAGCGGCCGGTCCAGTCCGAGCGCGGCAATCGTGCGCGCGATGTCGGCCTGATCGGCCTGCGGGCTGATCAGGATGTCCACCGGATTGCCGATCGCATACACGCCGACGAATACCAGCAGCGACATGAAGGCGAGCACGAGCACGCTTTGCAGCAGGCGGCGGATGATGAATGCGGCCATGGCGCGGCTCTAGCGCGGGCGGAAATCGCGGGCGAATGTGTATTCGTCGGTGCGCGCGTCGTAAGCGAGGCTCGTTTCCATCGCCCAGGATGCGAGCTGGTGGTGCAGCAGGATCACCGGCACGTCTTTGAGCGCGAGGCTCGCCGCTTCGCGCGCGACTGCCTCGCGCTTGGCGTCGTCCAGCGTGGCGAAGTCCTGGCTCAGCAGCGCGTCCACTTGCGGATTCGAGTAGTGGCCCCAATTCCAGGCGCCGTACCCCTTCGCCGCATCTGGGGTCGCGACGAGCGCGCGCAGCGCCAGGTCGCCCGAAAACGAACCCCAGCCGAGCAGCGCGAAGGAGAATTCGCCTGCGCGCGCTTTGGCGAAATACACGCTCGCGGGCATGGTTTCCACTTTGGTTTGTATGCCCACGCGCGCCAGCATTTGCGCCAGCGCCTGCGCCAGCTGTTCGTCATTGACGTAGCGGTCGTTGGGCGCGTCCAGCGTGACGGCGAAGCCGTCGGGATAACCGGCCGCAGCCAGCAGCTTTTTCGCGGCCTCGGGGTCGTAGGTTTCGGCCTTGAGCGCGGCGACATGGCCGAATACGGGCGGCGAGACCAGATTGCCCGCGGCGATCGCATTGCCTTCCATGACGCGCTCCACGATCGCGCGGCGGTTGATCGCCTTGGAAATCGCCAGCCGCACGCGCGCATCCATGAACGGGTTATGCGCGAGCGGCTTGCCCGACTTGTCGGTCAGGTGCGGCGGATGTTCGCGGTACTGGTCCATATGCAGGAACAGGGTGCGCCAGGAAACTTTCTGTTCCAGGCGAAAATTCGGGTTCGACTTGAGCCGGGTCAGATCGGCGGTGGGGATGTTCTCGATCGCGTCCACGTCGCCGGCGAGCAGCGCGGCGATGCGCGCGGTGTCTGCCGGCAGTATGCGCAGCGTCACCCTGTCCCAGGGAGCGGGCTTTCCTTTCGGCCAACCCCAGTAGGCGTCGTTGCGCGCGAGCTCGATGCGGTCGCCGCGGGCGAAGCGCACGAGCTTGTACGGGCCGGTGCCGATGGCGGCCTTGCCGCTGTCGAAATCTTCGGTGCTCGCGCCCGCGGCTGCCTTCTTCGACACGATGAAAATCGAATCGAGATCGTAAGGCAGCATCGCATAGGGCGCGGCGGTCTTGAATCTCAGCGTCCAGGGATCGACGATTTTGGTGGAGACGATGGCTTTGACGAAACCGGTAAACGGTCCCGGGCTGGCGGCGAGCGTCGCGGGGCGCTGCAGCGAAAACACCACGTCCGTTGCAGTGAAATCCGAGCCGTCGTGGAACTTGACGCCGCGGCGCAGTTTGAATTCCCAGGTGGTCGAATCGATCGCGCGCCAGGAAAGCGCCAATCCGGGGATCAGGCGCGCATTCGCATCCACGTGCACCAAGGCGTCGAATATGTGCCAGGCGGCGTTGTTGTTGGGGGCGACATTGAGGAAATGCGGATCGAGCGAAGTCACGTCGGCAGCGAGGCCGACGCGCAATTCCGCGGCGGCCGCGGGCAGCGCGGCGAGCGCCAGCACGGCACAAATTAGACATCTCGCCCAGCGAACGACCATGTCCTGAATCCTCTCGGCATGGAAGACGGAAAGGACTGTGCGGCGCCTGCCGCAAAGCCGGTTTCGAGTATAGCGGAAGCGGACGGCGCGGCGCGTGGCATGCGCACGCTTCGCCCGGGGCCGCGCCGTCCGCGGCGGATCGGGTATAAGATTGCCGGGGAACGCCGGCGGGTCGGCGGCGGCAGCGCTTGTCGCCGCACGCGCGCTGCGCGCCGCGCTCGTCTACAATCCGGGAAAAGCAGCAGGGGAGATCAATGGGAACTGTGGTCGCATTGTCGGGTCAGGTAGGCGGGGCCAAGCTCGCCGACGGGTTGCGGCGCCTGCGCGGCAAGGATCTTGCCGTGATCGTCAATACCGGCGACGACCACGAGGTTTTCGGCCTGGCGTTCTCGCCCGACATCGATACCATGTTGTACACCCTCAGTGGCGTTGCAAGCCCGGCAGCCGGCTGGGAACCGGCCGGCGAGACCTATGCACTGCACGACATGCTGCACCGTCTGGGCTCGGAGCGCCGGGTGCGCGTGGGTGACCGCTCCTACGCGCTGCCGCTGCTGCGCACCGAGGCCCTGCGCCAGGAAAGCACCCTGAGCCAGATCACGCTCGGATTCTGCAAGACGCTGGGCATCGATGCGCGCGTGCTGCCGATGAGCAACGATCCGGTGCGCACGGTCGTGGTCACCGAGGATGGGCACGTGAGCTACCACGAATATCTCACCGAACTGGAATGCGCTCCCGTGGTGAAAGGCTTTCTGTATGCCGGTGCGGACGTCGCGCGCATTCCCGAGGAGGTGCTGGAGGCGCTGTATGCGCCCGACCTCGAGGCGGTCGTGCTGTGTCCGGCGAACCCCTACCACACGATACAGCCCATCCTCGCGGTGCAGGGCATGCGCGAGCTGCTGCGCGGGTGCGGCGCGCCGGTCATTGCGGTGAGCCCGATCGTCGGCGACCGCGCGCTCAAGGGCGCGGCGGGCAAGATGATGCAGGAATTGGGGCATGAGGTATCGGCACGCAGGGCGGCGCTCGAGTACTACCGGCTGATCGACGGCTGCATCATCGACAGCGTGGATGAGGCGGCTGCCGAGGGCATACGCGCCTGCGGCATCGATGTCGCAGTGGCGCCGACGATCATGCGCTCGGACGACGACCGCGCAGCGCTGGCGCAGGTGGTGCTCGATCTCGCGCAAACGGTGCGCGCACGCAAGGAAGCGGAACTCAGCAGCTAGCAGACGCCATCGCGCCGCATTCTTGCCTCGGGGAATGAAGCAAATGCCACAGCAAGACCGGATCGGGCTGCGCATCGGATTCATAGGCGCAGGCCGGGTAGCCAAGGGCCTGGCCTGGGGCCTGGCGCAGGGCGGCGAGCGCGTGGTCGCCGCCGCCAGCCGCAGTCCGGCTTCGGCCGCGCAGCTTGCGGCAAGGATCGCCGGCTGTCAGACTGCTGCCACGGCGCAGGTCGTCATCGACAGCAGCGACTTGGTGTTCGTCACCGTTCCGGACGATGCGATTGCGGCGGTCGCCGACAGTCTCAGGTGGCGCAAGGACCTGGCGGTAGTCCACTGCAGCGGCGCCACCGAGGTGGCGGCGCTCGCGGGTGCAGCGCGCGCGGGCGCGCGGATCGGCGGTTTTCATCCCCTGCAGCTGTTTGCTGATCCGGACGTGGCTCTGGCCGGACTGCCCGGCTGCACCATCGCGATCGAAGCCGAAGAGCCGCTGCTGAGTCGACTGGAGCAACTGGCGCAGGCGCTGCGCTGCCGCACCATACGCCTGCCGCCCGGTTGCCGTGCGCGCTATCACGCGGCCGCTCATTACGCGGCGGGCTTTGTCATCACTCTGCTCAACGAGGCGGTCGAGCTCTGGCGCAGCTTCGGCGTAGAGCGCGAGGACACGATACACGCGCTGCTGCCGCTGCTGCGCGGAACCGCAGCCTCGGTGGAGCGCTCGGGCCTGGCTCAGGGCCTGGCCGGCACCTATTCGCGCGGCGATATCGGCACGCTGGAGAAGCACCTCGCCGATCTGGCCCGCGTCGGTCCGGACGCCTTGCATCTGTATTGCGAACTGGGCTTGCGCTCGATCCCGCTGGGGCTGGAGCGCGGCGCCTACGACGAGCAGCGCGCCGAAGCGATGCGCGCGCTGCTGCAGCGCGCATTGAACTCCTAAGGTCCGTTGACATTCACCGCGTGCTGAAGATCAACAGACCCTGGAAGGCTGGAACGGCACCGGTCGAAGCGGTACCATGGCGAGACCAGGGTTCGACGCGTTGGCCGCAGCGGCTGGCGCCGGGGTTGCTGTCAATATCCATGCGAGGGGAGAGACACATGATTCGGCTGATCGTCGCATTTGCGCTTGCCTGCAGCTGCAACGCGGCGCTGGCGCAGAAGAAAATGTACCGTTGCGGCAATCAGTTCCAGGAGCGTCCCTGCGCGGGCCCGCAGTCGGAACCGGCAGCGCAGGCCGGTCCGCAGCAGCAGCAGGAAACTGCGGCCAAGCGTCGTGCGCGCGAGCAGGCAATCCATCAGGCCAAGTGCGACGACTATGCCGAGGAACTCGCCGACATCGAGCGGCGCATCAAGGCTGGAGCCGACCGTGACGTGATGGACCAATTCAGGCGCAGACAGAAAGAAATGCGCATCCGCATCGAGCGCAACTGCAAGTGAGCGCGCCTGACCGATCCCTAAAGGCCGTAGCGAAATGCATTTTCGCAACGGTCCGATATGGGGGAGCATGAGGGAGGCGCCCCGAAGGAAGTCCCCTCGGGGGATATCCCCTCATATTGCAGCAAGATCAAAACCGAGCAGGGAGAGGGCCGTGACCGAGAAAATCTGGCTGAAGGAATATCCCGCGGGCGTGCCGGCCGAAATCGACGCCAAGCGCTACGTTTCGATTCCGGACCTGTTCGCGCATATCGTATCCAAGTTCGCCGATAAGCCCGCGTACAGCAACTTCGGCTGCAGTATGAGCTATGCCGAGCTCGATCGGCGCAGCCGTGATTTCGCCGCGTTTCTGCAGAGCCTGCCTGGTATGGGCAAGGACGAGCGCGTTGCCATCATGAGTCCGAATCTGATGCAGTACCCGGTGGTGCTGCTGGGCGTGCTGCGCGCCGGCATGACGGTGGTCAACGTCAATCCGCTCTACACTCCGCGCGAACTCGAACACCAGCTGAAGGATTCCGGCGCCAAGGCCATCGTCATCGTCGAGAACTTCGCCGCGACGCTGCAGCAGGTGATCCAGAATACGCAGGTCGAGCACGTCGTCACCACGCAGCTCGGCGACCTGCTGCCGGCGCCCAAGCGCTGGATCGTCAATTTCGTGGTCAAGCGGCTGAAGAAAATGGTGCCGGACTGGCGCATCGACGGGGCCACCCAGCTGCGCACGGCA
>JAJZUK010000067.1 GCA_021847125.1 Pseudomonadota bacterium
CGATTTTCTGAAGCAGCGCGGCAGGATTGCGCAAAACATCCCGGAAAAATTCCAGGGCCATGCCTATCTACTACATGGACATTCCGCACGCAGGCTGGTCGATGACGGCGTAGTGCTCATCGGCGATGCGGCCGGGCTCGCCTATCCGGAGAGCGGTGAAGGCATACGCCCGGCGGTCGAATCCGGCCTGATCGCGGCCGGCGTCATCGCGGCAAGCGGGAGGGATTACCGCGCCGCGCGCCTGCAGGCCTACAGCGAGCGCTTGAGCGCGCGCCTCGGACCGGGGGCGGCCCCAGCCGCCGGCATCGTTCCCGCCTCTGTGCGCAGCATCCTTGCCGGCGCGCTGCTCGGCAGCCGCTGGTTTACGCGCCGCGTGGTGCTCGATCGCTGGTTCCTGCACGCGCAGCAAGCGGCGCTGCAGTAGCGAGGCGTAACCGCGCGCTCATTGCCCGGGGGCGGCCAGCGCTTGCAGCGCAGAGTCGAGCATGGCACGCGCTTTGTTCCAGTCCGGATGAATCCGGTCGCTGGGAATGTGCTTGTGCGCGATGAAAGACACATTGGCCTCGATTGCCTGCAGCAGGGCGATCTGGGCCAGTTGTGCCGCGAACAGCTGCTGGTACTGCTTGTCGGTCATGTTTGCCTCCTGAAGACTATGGGCCAACTCGACTGCCGTATTCCTTCAATATAGACAATGCACGCGAGCTGCAACAGCCGGGCGTCGCCGCGGCTAGACCAGGCCCAGCGCCTGTTTCTGCGCTGCGACCAGCTGTGCGATCCCTGTCCGCGCCATCTCCAGCAGCGTGTCCATTTCCTCGCGCGAGAACGGCGCGCCTTCCGCGGTACCCTGAACCTCGACAATACCGCCCGACCCGGTCATGACCACGTTCATGTCAGTATCGCAGGCCGAATCCTCGGCGTAATCCAGATCGAGCACCGGCTCGCCCTGGTACATCCCGACCGAAACCGCGGCGACGAAATCGCGCAGCGGCGTGCTTGGGATGAGGCCGCGCGCAAGCAGCAGCGTGACCGCGTCGTGCACGGCGACGTAGGCGCCGGTGATGCTGGCGGTGCGCGTGCCGCCGTCCGCCTGGAGCACATCGCAGTCGATGTGCAGGGTGCGCTCGCCCAGCGCGGGCAGATCGGCGACCGCGCGCAGGCTGCGACCGATCAGGCGCTGGATCTCCTGCGTGCGGCCGGACTGCTTGCCGCGCGCGGCCTCGCGATCGGTGCGGGTATTGGTGGCGCGCGGCAGCATGCCGTATTCGGCCGTGAGCCAGCCGCGACCCTGCCCGCGCAGGAAGGCAGGCACTTTTTCTGCGACGCTGGCGGTGCACAGCACCTTGGTGTCGCCGAACTCCACCAGCACCGAGCCCTCGGCGTGTTTGGTGAAATTGCGGATGAAGCGAACCTTGCGCAGCTCGTTCGTTTGCCGCAGTGAGGGCCGCGTCATGCTGAAGCTCCTACCAGGATCGAATCCATTTTGGGGGATTTACAAGGGGGCGTCGCCCCCTTGTTCGTTATCCTTGTGCGGATGAAGCGCACTTGGCGCAGCTGGCCGCTGTTGCGGTTGCTAGGTCTTGTCATCGGTCTGCCTTTTGATTGCATTGCGGATCTGGGCGATGGCCCGTTCTATTTCATCATCGGAAAGGTAATCGCTCTGTGCTGCGCCGACACCTGGCGCCTTCGCTGCGGGCGCCTGCACCGGCTTGCGCTCGGCCGGAAGCTGGTCCGATTGCAACCCGCCGGGCTGTTCTTCCCAGCGCATCGCGATCGCAGACAGGTTGTCGCATTCGCGCCCGGCACGCCGTTCCGCCTCGTCCAGCAGTCCGGGCACAGCCTGCATGATGCCGTCTTTCAGTATTGCGCCGCTGATAATTTTGCCCGATAGCGGGCTCCACAGACCGTCGGAGCACAACAGCAGGACATCGCCGGCCGCGAGCCGCACCGTCTCGGACAGATCCACCCGCGGCGGCCGCGCCGAGCCGAGGCAATTGAAAATCCGGTTGCGCGCGGGATGCGCCGGCAGGGCCTCCTCACGCATGCGCCCGCTGTCGATCAGCTGCTGCACCAGGGAATGGTCCTTGGTCTGCGCCAGAATTCTGCCCGCGCGCAGGTGATACAGGCGCGAGTCGCCCGCATGCGCCCAGCAGGCGCTATGGTTCTGCACTACGCTGGCGACGCAGGTGGTGCGCGGCGTCTCGGGCAGCCCGGCCTCGGCTGCCCCCTGCACAATCGCGTGGTGCGCGTCGATCAGGGCGTCGCGCAGAAATGCGCCCGGATCGGGCAGGCGGGGTTGGGCCGCGCGCTTGAACGCCTGAGTGATCGATTGCAGCGCGATCCGGGCCGCGATTTCGCCATGCAGGTGCCCGCCCATGCCGTCGGCCAGCAGCAGCAGCAGCGCGTCGCGGCTGTAGCAATAGGCGACGCGGTCCTGGTTGGATTTGCGCCCGCCGCGCCGGCTCTCCTGGAATATGGAAAATTGCATCGCCCGATTCAGCGCTCGCCGCGCCAGTTTGCGAGCTTGAGCACCAGGTTGCGGAAGTCCGCCGTGCGCGAAGTCAGCGACACCAGCGGGTCGCGCTCGCGCTGCAGCACTTTCTGCAGCGCGAACACGCTTTGCGGCCGGCGCAGGTGATCCAGGCGCAGGCACCAGTCTATGGTTTGCAGCAGCTGCTCGGAGTATTTGCCGGCCCAAAGCTGCCGCGCCCGCACGTAATTGTCCCTGTCCATGCGCCGGTCGGCAGGCGGCGGCGCGGCTGCGGCGAGGCAGCAAAACATGGTCGCACCCACGCTGTAGATATCGCTCCAGGGTCCGAGCAGCTCGCGCTTGCGGTATTGTTCGGGCGCGGCAAAGCCGGGCGTGTACATCGGGCTCAGGCGCGGCGTTTGCTCGGTAAGCGTCTGCCGCGCCGCGCCGAAATCGATCAACACCGGCGTGCCGTCGTTGCGGATGTAGATGTTGGCCGGCTTGATGTCCAGGTGCAGCAGCTTGTTCGTGTGCACTTCGCGCAGCCCGTTCAACAGCAGCGTGATCACGCGGCGGATGAAATCTTCGCTGATGCTGCCGCGGCGGCGCTCGATATGCTCCTGCAGCGTGCGCCCGCGCTCGTAGCGCATCACCATGTACGCGGTTTCGTTGGCGCGAAAGAAATTGAGCACGCGCACCACGTTGCCGTGGGCGAGGCCGGCAAGCGCTCTGCCTTCCTCGAAAAAACATTTCATGCCGTAGCGGAAAGTGGCGAGGTCTTCCGCGGCGATCGCCGGCAGCGCGTCGCCTTGCTTGCGCAGCGCCAGCGAGGACGGCAGGTATTCCTTGATCGCCACCGGCACCTCGTTCTCGTCCTCGGCGAGGTAGACGATGGAAAAGCCGCCGCAGGAAAGCACTTTGCGTATGCGGTAGTTCTGCAGCTGATATCCGTCGGGAAGCGGCTGGTTGGCTTGCGTAGGCATTGCGCGGTGGCGGGCTCTGCTATGATGACAAAAGCGTCAGGGGCTGCGCACATTTTCGGCGTGCAAACTGACAAAGTAAAGCGTACTGGCACCTACATTCACACATACACGGACTCACATGATTCAGAGCATGACCGGTTATGCGGCGCTGGCGCGCGAGACCGCGCAGGGTTCGCTGCTGCTGGAGCTGAAAAGCGTCAATAACCGCTTTCTCGACCTGCAGTTCCGCGTGGTCGAAGAACTGCGCTCACTGGAGCCGAACCTGCGCGAGCTGGTCGCCGCAAAAATCGGCCGCGGCAAAATCGATTGCCGCATCAGTTTCACGCCGGCCGTCATCGCCGGCAAGCAGCTGTCGCTCAACGCCGAGCTGCTCGCGCGCCTGGCCGAGCTCGAACGCGAAGTGCGCACGGCGATGCCCGAGGCGCAGCCGCTGCGCGCCGGAGAGGTGCTGCGCTGGCCGGGCATGCTCGGCGATGCCGCGATCGCCGCGGACGCATTGCGCGAACCCTGTCTCGCCTTGATGCGCGCGGCAGTGGACGAGCTTTGCGCCACGCGCGCGCGCGAAGGCGCCAAGCTGCGGGACATGATCCTCGAGCGCGTCGCCAAAATGCAGGCGCTGGTGGAGCGGGTCGCGCCGCTGCTGCCGCTCGCGGTCGCCGCTTATCAGGAAAAGCTGGCGGCGCGGCTGCGCGAGGCGCTGGCCGCCAACGACGAGGAGCGCATACGCCAGGAAATTTCCGTGTTCGGCATCAAGGTCGATGTCGCGGAGGAGCTCAACCGGCTGGCCGCGCATCTGCAGGAGGTGCGGCGCGTGCTCGATGCCGGCGGCGCGGCGGGAAAACGCCTGGATTTCCTGATGCAGGAACTCAACCGCGAGGCCAATACCCTGGGATCGAAGTCGGTATCCAAGGAAGTCTCCGAAGCCTCGATCGAGCTCAAGCTCCTGATCGAGCAGATGCGCGAGCAGATCCAGAACATCGAATGAGCGGCAACCTGTTCATCATCAGCGCGCCCTCCGGCGCGGGCAAATCGACGCTCACGGCCAAACTGCTGGAGGAAGACCGGCAGATTCACCTGTCGGTGTCCTACACCACGCGCGCGCCGCGCAGCGGGGAGGTCGACGGCCGCGACTATCATTTCGTCGACCAGGCCCGCTTCATGGCCATGCTCAAGCGCGGCGAATTCCTCGAAAGCGCCGAGGTGCACGGCAATCACTACGGCACTTCCGAGGTCTGGATCCGGGCGCAACGCGCCGCCGGCTGCGACATCCTGCTCGAAATCGATTGGCAGGGCGCGCAGCAGGTGCGCCGGATTTTTGCCGATACCATAGGCATATTCGTCCTGCCGCCCTCGATTGCGGAGCTGGAGCGGCGCATGCGCCGGCGCGGGCAGGACAGCGAGGAAGTCGTGCGGCGGCGGCTGGCGGTTGCGGCAGACGAAATGAGCCACGCAGCCGAGTTTGAATATGTTATTATTAACAATGACTTCGAAGAAGCCCGTCGCGATCTGATCGCGATCGTGCGTGCGTCCAGGCTGGTGTATTCGCGCCAGCTCGAGCGCAACCCCGAGGTATTCAAGTTTTGATTTGGGCGCGGTTCGCGGGGAACCAACCGCCAGCGCCTGCATAAACCGGAGGCTGCCGTTGCTGCGGCCTCGTAACCAAGGAACATCATGGCCCGCATCACCGTTGACGACTGCATGAAGCTGATCTCGAATCGATTCGAACTGACTCTGGCCGCGACTTACCGCGCGCGCCAGCTGACCAACGGCGCGACGCCGCTGGTGGAGTCGGACAAGGACAAGCCCACCGTCATTGCGCTGCGCGAAATCGCGGCCGGCAAGGTGGGCAAGGAAATGCTCAACCGGTCCAACGCCACGTAATTCCCAGGCGGGCTTCCCCGCCTTCTTGCCGCGGCGGGAGTTCCGACAACCATGAACGCTCTCGCTGAATTCACCGGCAATCTTGCCCGCTACCTCAAGCCGCCCGACATCGAGCGCGTGGAGGAAGCGTACGCATTCAGCGGCAAGGCGCACGAGGGGCAATTCCGCGATTCGGGCGAGCCCTATATCTCGCACCCGCTTGCGGTCGCGCGCATCCTCGCCGACTGGCACCTCGATCCGCAGGCGCTGATGGCCGCGCTGC
Organism: Pseudomonadota bacterium; assembly: GCA_021847125.1. The sequence goes on from JAJZUK010000067.1 coordinate 5,594, forward strand.
TGCATGACGTCATGGAGGACACCCAGGTCTCCAAGGCCGAAATCAGCAGGCGCTTCGGCAAGCCGGTAGCCGAACTCGTCGACGGCCTGTCCAAGCTGGGCAAGATCGAATTCCAGTCGCAGCAGGACGCGCAGGCTGAGAATTTCCGCAAAATGCTGCTGGCGATGGCGCGCGATGTGCGCGTCATCCTGATCAAGCTCGCCGACCGCCTGCATAACATGCGCACGCTGGGCGCAGTGCCTCCGGCCAAGCGCCGGCGCGTATCGCGCGAGACGCTGGACATCTACGCGCCGATCGCCAACCGGCTCGGCTTGAACAGCCTGTACCAGGAGCTGCAGGAGCTGTCGTTCTCGCACCTGTACCCGCTGCGTTACCGCGTTCTGGCCAAGGCGATCAAGGCCGCGCGCGGCAATCGGCGCCAGGTCGTGGGCAAGATCCTCGACGCAATCAAGCAGCGCCTGCCCGAGGCCGGCATCAAGGCCGAGGTGACCGGGCGCGAAAAGCACGTGTACAGCATCTACAAGAAGATGCTGGAGAAGAATCTGTCGTTCTCGCAGGTGCTCGACATCTACGGCTTTCGCGTCGTGGTCGAAGACACGCCCTCCTGCTATCTCGCGCTGGGCGCGCTGCACGGGCTGTACAAGCCGGTGCCGGGCAAGTTCAAGGACTATATCGCCATTCCCAAGATGAACGGCTATCAGGCCCTGCACACGACCCTGTTCGGCCCGTTCGGCACGCCGGTCGAAATCCAGATCCGCACGCGCGACATGCACCGCGTGGCCGAGGCCGGCGTCGCCTCGCACTGGTTGTACAAGACGTCCGATGCCAGCTTGAACGAGCTGCAGCATAAGACGCACACCTGGCTGCAGTCGCTGCTCGACATCCAGAGCGAAAGCGGCGACGCCGCCGAGTTTCTCGAACACATCAAGGTCGACCTGTTCCCGGACGAAGTCTATGTGTTCACGCCCAAGGGCAGGATCATGGCGCTGCCGCGCGGCGCCACCGCGGTGGATTTCGCCTATGCCGTGCACACCGACGTCGGCAACCGCTGCGTCGCCACCAAGATCAACTATGAACTG